>NZ_CP017705.1:3212500-3512500 GCF_002706795.1 Brevibacillus laterosporus DSM 25 | reverse complement strand
TGGCTGTTAACAAGCTCATCTTACCTGCACCCAAGATCAGTACATGTTTATCAGCAAAGCTTCCAAAAATCTTTTTGCCAAGTTCAATCGCCGCATAGCTGATGGAAACAGCATTTTGGCCAACAGAAGTCTCTGTATGAGCGCGTTTTGCAAGGGTTACAGCCTGTTTAAAAAGTGTATTAAAAATGGTTCCAGTAGTCTCATGTTGTTGTGCTAGGAGAAAAGCGTTGCGAATTTGACCAATAATCTGTGTCTCTCCCATCACCATGGAATCAAGTCCACAGGTTACACGGTACAAATGTTCAATCGCTTCGTCATTTTCCTTTACATACATATAATCGAGAAGCGACTCTTTCTCTACGCCAAACCATTCTGCAAGAAAATTCCGTGTATAGAATCTACCGGTGTGCAATTGATCGCAAACCACATAGATCTCAGTCCGGTTACAGGTTCCTACAATTATACATTCTAGAATGCTTTTGGTATGAGATAGAATATGAAGTGCTCTCGGCGTGCTGTCGTCATTAAACGTGAATTTTTCACGAATTTCGACAGGCGCTGTCTTATAATTTAGGCCGAGCAGTAAGATTTCCATAGCCTTCCTCCCGTGTCATTCAAATACGGATTTTAGCTTCTTTATTATAACATTATGTCCGTAAGCAAGTAGTTTAAAATGTGAAATTTTCATTAAAGTTATCCAAAAAACCTTGTCAAATGTGCTATTCACTGGTTCGACAAATTACTTTCAGTATTTCACATCATTTTCCATTAATTAACATTTGTCGTTTTTGTTATTTTATCCAGATTTTTACTCACTTAGTTTGTCTCTTTTTTACTTGTTCATGCTTCTTTCGGAACTATCAAAAAACTCCTTCCTTCCCTGCTTATCAACTCTTATAATGAGTGATATAGATTAAAATCGGCCAACACATCTTCTAGAAACGAGGTAGTACAGTGAAAAAAGCATTTATGGTTGATTTTTTATTGTTATGTATCGTTTTTATCTGGGGAGCAACCTTTGTGATCGTTCAGAATGCTGTTCACATGCTTCCTCCCAATACGTTTAATGCTGTCCGATTTTTTAGCGCTTCGTTATTCTTAGCCCTTATCTACTTTATTCGAAATCCAAAGGCTTGGCAAACATGTAACTTTTCTTTAATACTCAGCGGTGGATTTCTAGGCTTCTGGTTGTTTGTTGGGTATGCAACTCAAACAGTGGGGCTCTTGTATACCTCACCATCAAAAGCAGGTTTTATTACAGGTCTATCCGTTGTGCTTGTGCCACTACTCTCTCTTGTTGTTCTCAAGCATAAAGTGAAAACCTCTGCTCTTGTAGGCGTCTGCATGGCCGTGATTGGGCTTTATTTGTTAACGATGAATGGAACTCTTTCTTTTACATTTGGCGATTTTTTAGTGCTTTGCTGCGCCATTTGCTTTGCGATGCAGATTGTGTTAACTGGACGGTATTCACCCCGATTCCCTACGATGCCCTTAGTTATCATTCAATTGTTCACTGTTTCATTTTTGAGTATGTGCTACGCCCTTCTCAAAGAAGACTGGCAAGCCGTATATGATCCTATGGTCATAGGACATCCTGAGATTCTATGGGCGCTATTTATCACTGCGATCCCTGCTACTGCCCTTGCGTTTTTAGTGCAAACTTCCTTTCAAAAGGAAACCTCTCCAACGCATGTGGCACTTATCTTTTCCTTAGAGCCAGTTTTTGCGGCATTCATCTCCTATCTATGGATTCACGAGGTGTTGACGATCAAACAATTTATCGGCTGTGCTTTTATCCTTAGTGGTATGCTGTACTCAGAACTCCCTATTCTATTATGGCTACGCAATCTAAAAGCAAAAATATCCGCTTAGTTTCCCTAGCCTTATCACTTAGAACTAGCTATTTTCAGTTAAAAAATCAAACAGACATCTTCCTTGGTATTAGAAAGGTGCCTGTTTGATTTTGCTTCCTACCCTATACGCGTCGTTTCCATGTCCGATAATTGCGCACTTCCAAGCTAAGTGCTTCTACCATTAACCGCATTACATTGCTACTTACCTTCTCAGGAAGCTTCTCTGCTTGCAGTAATCTTCGTCTCATTCGTAAAAAATAAAAAACGGCACGGATCGTTTGTCCCTTCCGACCAGCATCAATTAAACGAGTTGCGATCTTACCTAATTTAGCCCAGTATGCATATTTTTTGAGCCATCCTTTTATTTCTTTATATAACCTCTCATTTTGCATTCCGTTCAATAGGTGCTGAGCAGAACTCTCCATATCAGAAAAGGTATGCTCCAAGATTTTTACAGCTTTCTGTTGATCACCGTGAAAAAAGTGGTAGCGAAACTGATGTAATTTTTCCAGTAATTGCGGCGCTTCCTCGTCACATAAAAACGATGCACGCACATGATCGGCAAACAAAAGAAATGCATGAAAGTCTTCAGGCCCTACTATCTCTTTAACTGCGCGCTGAAAGGCTTCCTCAGGATCATAGGAATCCGGATGAGTTAGATACTCTCCGATCGTAATGATAGGAATTTTGGAGCTTTCAGGATATTCCATTGCATTAGCTACATACCCAGTAGCAAAACGATAAAGAGTAGCATCCCTATTTTGCAAAGGACCAATGTGTAGCTCGCTCGCCATCGCCAGGTCATTGACCGGATAATTATCCCAATAAAACGGGTAGTGTCTTGTCTGTTCAAAAAAGTATTGAGAGTCTGCTTCTGTCAAATAAGGAGAGCAGACAAACCTTCCCGTCCAAAATAGATCAATTTCCTTTGGTAAATGTTGCCCCATATAAGTAATATACGCTTCATCACCTCTCCCATGATAAACCGTAGGACATACCACGAGATGGATGTCATCCCTACCATTCTCTTTTAACTTGTTCCAGACCATAAGGGTAACCTGTACATGTGCCTCTGCTAAATGGACGAATGTCTCTATGTCACTTTTGTGCATTAATTCTTGTGGAATATCGTCAAACAACAGGGCAAATTTCGTCACACCGCAAGTAAGAAGGTTCTCGTACTTTTCTATTAATCTATCAACATGTTTAGAGTTGGCATACTGCATGCTCATCCCCGGACTGAGACAATAGTAAAAGGCACATCCAACCGAATGTGCCTCTGTAATCAGCTCCGAAATGAGACGCATTTGGGCGGGAGAATGATGCATCTGCCAATCATCTCGCAGGATCGCATCATCTTTGGGCGCATAAAAATAGGCATTAAAGCCATGCTGACTGATAAAACGCAACATATCAATCCGTTCTTCATGCGACCACGGCTTACCATAAAATCCTTCAATAAGTCCCCGTAATGCAAATCCTTGTGAAGACATCCTTTCTCCTCCTCGGGAAGCTGTTTGTCTATCTAAGCTGCTGGTGTCTTACTAACGTAGCTTGATGTATTTACTCATTACCTTCCAGTATATGAGCGGATTCCTCCGGCGATTCCTGCTTACCTTTTAGTCTACGTAAAATTTCTCCCCATAATTCATCTCTACCTTGTCCCATTTCCGTGGAGAAAACAATGAGTGAATCCGTTGACTGGAAATTCAAAGTTTGGCGAATTACTTTTAAATGTTGTAACCATCTACCGCGAGAAATTTTATCTCCTTTGGTTGCTACCACAATGGTAGGGATTCCAAGCTCCTTACAATATTCATACATACTAACGTCATCTTTAGAAGGAGCATGACGAATGTCCACTAGCTGGACAACAAATTTAAGCTCCTCTCGTTGACTCAAGTAAGCATCAATCATACCGCCCCAGGTTGATTTAATGGATTTGGAAACCTTCGCATATCCATAACCAGGAAAATCCACAAAGTACATTTGATTATTTACTTTAAAATAGTTAAGTGTCTGTGTTTTTCCGGGACGTGAGCTTGTCCGAGCAATTGCTTTACGACTTAGCATTTTATTGATTAAAGACGATTTTCCCACATTGGAACGACCCACCAGAGCAATCTCTGGCAGGCGATCCTTCGGGTATTGTTGAGGTCCTACGGCACTGATAATAAATTCTGCTGAAGTAATCTTCATTTCTTTTTCACCATTTTCTCTTGCACGAGAGCATATTTAATCACGTCATCCATGTGTTCTACAGGATGGAATGTCATATCATTTTTCACACTGTCTGGAATATCTTCTAAGTCTTTCTCGTTTTCAATTGGCAAGATAATGGTAGTTAAGCCGGCACGATGGGCAGAAAGTACTTTTTCCTTCAAACCACCAATCGGCAATACACGACCACGTAATGTAATCTCACCTGTCATACCCACTTCTTTACGCACAGGAATATTTGTCATGGCCGATAACAAGGCCGTTGCCATCGTAATCCCTGCGGAAGGACCATCTTTTGGAATTGCTCCTTCTGGTACGTGAATATGAATATCATTTTTCTCCAAGAAATCTTGTGTAATGTCCCATTGACTAGCACGAGAACGAATATAGCTAAGGGCTGCTTGCGCTGACTCCTTCATAACATCGCCTAATTGTCCTGTTAATGTCAAGGTCCCTTTACCTGGATAAACACTTACTTCAACGTTTAAGGTATCTCCACCCACCTGGGTCCAGGCTAATCCAGTAACAGACCCCACCTGGTCCTCCTTCTCTGCTAGACCATAGCGGAATCGTGGTTTTCCAAGCAGGTTTTCCAAGGTCTTCGGTGTAATGATGACACGTTTTTTCTCTCCACTAACAATGATTTTAGCAGCTTTACGGCATAAATTTGCCGCTTCACGGTTCAGGTTACGTACCCCTGCCTCCCGTGTATACTGACGAATCACCTTCATCATGGCTTCATCAGCCACTTGGAGTTTCTCTTTTGTAATTCCATGAGATTTTATATTTTTAGGAAGGAGATAATCTTGCATAATATGGAACTTCTCCAACTCGGTATAGCCGGCAATTTCGATCGTCTCCATCCGATCAAGCAATGGTCTTGGTATCGTGTGAAGCGTATTTGCCGTTGTCAAAAAGATAACATTGGACAAATCATAGGCTTCTTCTACATAATGATCACTAAATTTTTCGTTTTGATTCGGATCAAGCACTTCCAATAATGCTGACGCTGGATCTCCACGGAAATCACTAGCGAGCTTATCGATCTCATCAAGCAAAATTACCGGATTAACAGTTCCCGCTTGACGCATGGATTGAATGATTCGACCCGGCATCGCCCCTACATAGGTACGACGGTGTCCACGAATTTCAGCTTCATCACGCACACCACCAAGTGAGATACGGATAAACTCCCGGCCCATCGCTCTTGCAATAGATCGACCCAGCGAAGTCTTACCTACACCTGGAGGACCTACAAGGCATAGAATCGGCCCTTTCATCTCACTTACTAATTTTTGCACAGCAAGATACTCCAAAATGCGCTCTTTTGGTTTTTCAAGACCATAGTGGTCTTCATCCAAAATCGCTTCGGCATGGGCAATATCCAGATTATCCTCTGTCTTTTTCGTCCACGGCAAAGAGAGCATTGTATCGATATAAGTGCGGACCACACTGCTTTCTGCAGAAGTAGCTGGCATCTTATCTAAGCGATCGAGTTCTTTCTCCAACTTGACCTTGATACGTTCTGGGGCATCAGATTGGTCCAATTGCTCACGCAAATCATCCATTTCCCCATTACGTCCGTCACGTTCACCTAGTTCCTTTTGAATGGCCTTCATCTGTTCACGCAGGTAATATTCCTTTTGCGTTTTTTCCATTTGCTTCTTAACTCGTTGACCAATACGTCGTTCTAGCTCCAGTACTTCTCGTTCATTGTTTAAGATATTTAGTAAAATTTCTAGGCGGCGATGTACATCTATTGCTTCTAATACATCTTGCTTATCCTTCATCTTAAGCGGTAGATGGGATGTAATGACATCTGCCATACGACCGGCTTCTTCAATATCACTAACTGAGCTTAGCGTCTCAGGAGACACTTTTTTAGAAATTTTAATATACTGCTCGAACTGCTGTAAAACAGTTCGTACCATAGCTTCGATTTCATTTTCGTTTTCCCTGGTTTCCGGTAAATATGTAATCGAAACATAGTAGTAATCATCTTTTTGTAGATATTCGTTAATAGAGGCACGCTCTAAGCCTTCCACTAATACACGAATCGTTCCATTCGGTAGCTTTAGCATCTGCTTTACTCGTGCAACTGTACCTACCGAATAAATTTGTTCCGCATCCGGTTCCTCCACCTGCACATCCTCTTGCGTTGAAAGCAGAATATAATTATCATCTACCATTGCTCTTTCAAGAGCTCTTACGGATTTCTCACGTCCTACATCCAAATGCAACACCATGCTTGGATAAACCAATAAACCACGAAGCGGCAGCAGTGGTATTTCACGGGATCCTGTATGTTCACTCATGACCAAGCACCTCCCATTTCTAAGGCCACGATATCTCTCTTTTATAATGTCTGAAAGACGGTATCGTCTCATTGTATCGCAAAATGATACCCAATGTCTAATGACCACATGCATTTGCTTACATTGCACGCCTCTCATTGAAACATTCGTACCATATTCGATGATGAGCAGTTTTTATTATACCCAAAAATTCCTAATCTTTCATAGAAGCTTCTGCTCCTTTATACACTTTGATTGAAAAAAAAGGATAGAGATAGGCCCCGTCTAACCATGATAGGGACGGAGCCTATGTGTAAAACAAACCTATCTATCTTCTTCTGCTACAACGGTAAACCACCTGACTGAATCCCTTCCACTTGTACAGGTACACTAAACGGCGGTAAGTAGGCTTCTTCGGTCTGCTCAGTCTCATCAACTTGAGTTAAAGCGCCTTCGTCTACAAACGCCATTCGTATTGCCTCCTCTACATGATGGATTGCGATTACTTCAATTCCCTCCATATCCGCAAAGATCGTCTGCCAGTTCTCCGCTGGAATAAAAACACGTTTAGCCCCTGCTTGACGAGCTGCTTCTACTTTAGCAACTACTCCGCCAACTGGCTTTACCTTTCCATGTATGCTAACCTCACCTGTAACTGCCAACAAATTGTCAATTTGTCTATCTTTGATAGCTGAATAGATAGCGATTGCGATCGTCAAACCTGCGGAAGGACCATCCACGGGCACACCACCGGGAAAATTAATGTGTAAATCATAGTCATATGGCTGAATACCCAAGCGGTGAAGAACAGTTAATACATTATCAATGGAGCCTTTCGCCATAGATTTACGACGGATGGTACGGCTAGGACTGCCTAACTCCTCTTCTTCCACTAAACCAGTCAGAGTTAGTTTACCTGCACCTTTAATGGGCGCTAGCGAGGCCGTTACCTCCAATTCCATCACTGTTCCCATGTTAGGGCCATAGACAGCTAGCCCGTTAATAACACCAATTTGTGCTTGCTCATGAACCTGTTTCTCTTGACGTGGCGATTTTTGACTGCTATGAACCACCCATTCCACGTCTTGAGTGGTTACAACCTCGCGTCCTTCTGTCATACATATTCCTGCAGCTATCTGTAAGGTATTAATTGCTTCTCGTCCATTGGTAGCATAACGTTCTATTACAGCAATAGCCTCATTCTCTACCTGAATTTGCATTTTTTTCATGGCATTTGCAACAATACTCCCAATCTCATTAGGCTGTAGAGGACGGAAAAAAATCTCTAAACAACGCGAACGCAGAGCAGGTGGGATTTCTTCTGGTGTACGTGTTGTAGCCCCGACTAAGCGAAAATCCGCCGGCAGTCCGTATTGAAAAATCTCATGGATATGGGCAGGTATCTGGTTGTTTTCCTCGCTGTAATAAGCGCTCTCCAGCATTACTTTTCGGTCTTCCAACACTTTTAGCAGTTTATTCATCTGTACCGTATGTAGCTCGCCTATTTCATCTAGAAATAAAATCCCTCCATGTGCCTTGGTGACCGCACCTGGTTTAGGTTGTGGAATTCCAGCTTGCCCCATAGACCCAGCTCCTTGGTAAATCGGATCATGAACCGAACCAATTAGCGGGTCAGCAATACCACGTTCATCGAACCTGGCAATAGTCGCATCAATCTCCACAAATTTAGCATCTAGCTTAAAGGGAGAAAGTGAGCTTTTTTTAGCAGCTTCCAACACTACACGGGCAGCAGCTGTCTTCCCTACACCCGGTGGTCCATAAATAATGACATGTTGTGGATTAGGCCCACATAACGCTGCTCGTAATGCTTTTAGTCCATCCTGCTGTCCAACGATATCTTCTAATTTACTAGGTCGTGTTTTCTCAGACAACGGCTCAGTCAAAGCGACCATTTTCATTTTACGTAAATGATCTACCTCTTTACGGGATTCCTTTTCCGTCGAAACCTTTGTTGTTCTTTGCATCTTTAACAAATTAAAAAAGTAGATGCCAATAATGATCCCAACGACAAGCTCAATAGCCCCTACAATGACTGTTGTATATTCCAATTCTATACCCTCCCAAGTAATGCTGGTAGTACCTCCAACTATATAAAAGTAGTATTACCTAGTGCATGGGAGAGTAAACAGGATCGTTGCACAACCTTTTTGTATCAGGTTAGCCCTTGTGCCCAAACTTCCTTTCTTTGCCTCACAGTTCTGCTCAGAAGCTGTATCACACATGAATCCTTAGCATAGAACAAACTATAATTTGACACAAAAAAAGGTGCCTGTTCCAAAGAACGAAGCACCTTTTTATTAGGATTTTCTCCAAATAGGCCTTAGCCTACATTGTTGAAAGTCTATTTTACGCTGATTGGATAATGTCGCCCTCTTTATTCTTTAGCTGTGGTTTCACTTTTTCGGTAACCACTTCCTCAGTAATTAGGCACTTCTCCACGTCCTCACGAGAAGGAAGCTCATACATCATATCCAACATGATTTGTTCAATAATTGCACGTAGACCACGAGCACCAGTGTTACGCTTAATCGCTTCTTTCGCGATTTGAGTCAAAGCACCTTCTGTAAACTCAAGTTCTACTCCATCTAGGCTAAGTAGCTTTTGGTATTGTTTGATCAAAGCATTCTTTGGCTCTGTCAAAATCCGTACCAATGTCTCCTCATCTAATGGTTCAAGCGTTGCATGTACCGGCAATCGACCTACAAATTCCGGTATTAAACCGAATTTAAGCAGGTCTTCAGGCAATACATATTTCAGGTATTCGCCTTGTTTTAAGTCGGACTTCACGCCTTCTACCATTTCAGAACCAAAACCAATTACCTTTTTACCAATACGACGCTTGATAAGTTGCTCGATGCCGTCAAATGCACCACCGCAAATGAACAAAATATTGGAGGTATCGATTTGAATAAACTCTTGATGAGGATGCTTACGCCCACCTTGAGGTGGCACACTCGCTACTGTACCCTCTAGGATTTTCAACAACGCCTGTTGTACACCCTCACCTGAAACATCACGCGTGATAGAAGGATTCTCAGATTTACGAGCAACTTTATCAATCTCGTCAATATAGATAATCCCTTTCTCCGCTTTTTCTACATCATAATCAGCAGCTTGGATAAGCTTCAGTAAGATGTTCTCCACATCTTCCCCAACATATCCAGCTTCGGTTAGCGATGTAGCATCAGCAATCGCGAATGGCACATTCAGGATACGAGCTAGCGTTTGAGCTAATAACGTTTTACCGCTACCTGTTGGTCCAATTAGTACGATATTGGATTTAGATAATTCCACGTCCTCAATTTTCGCACCAGAATTAATTCGTTTGTAGTGATTATATACTGCAACAGCCAAGGATTTCTTAGCTTGATTTTGTCCAATAACATAATCATCCAAGATATTACGGATTTCCAATGGTTTTGGAATTTCCTTCATATCAATTTCTTCATCGGTCCCTAGCTCTTCTTGCACGATCTCATTGCAAAGCTCAATGCACTCATCACAAATGTAAACACCAGGACCAGCTACAAGCTTGCGAACCTGCTCTTGAGACTTTCCGCAGAAAGAGCACTTTAATTGACCTTTATCGTCATTAAATTTGAACATGTTTTTCACCTCACGTCGATGATTTTTTCAGCCTAGCACAGGATGGCCCCTTAACCGCGTTCGATCACACTGTCAATTAACCCGTAGTTTTTCGCTTCCTCAGCAGACATGAAGTTATCGCGATCTGTATCGCGGTCAATCACTTCATAAGGTTGACCTGTTCTTTCTGCCAAAATCTCATTTAATTGACGCTTTGTTTTGATAATCCAATCAGCGTGAATACGAATATCCTCCGCCTGACCACGAACACCACCCAGCGGTTGATGAATCATCACTTCACTGTTTGGCAACGCAAAGCGCTTACCTTTCGCGCCTGCAGCCAAAAGTACCGCACCCATGCTGGCCGCCATGCCGATGCAAATCGTGGAAACGTCCGATTTGATAAATTGCATGGTGTCATAAATCGCCATGCCTGCGGTTACAGAACCGCCTGGAGAATTTATGTATAGGCTGATGTCTTTTCCTGGCTCTTCAGATTCAAGGAATAACAATTGCGCAACTACCGCATTTGCTATTTCATCATCAATCTCACTTCCTAGAAATATGATACGGTCTTTTAACAGACGAGAATAAATATCGTACGCACGTTCTCCGCGGTTAGTTTGCTCTACGACCATAGGGATCAGCATAAGGGATGGCCTCCTTCACTCATTTCTGCTTCCTCTATCTGAGAAAACAAGGCACGAAAAAACGTTCGTGCCTTGCGCCCATATCTAAGGTTATGCAGTTTATTTGCTTTCTGCAACCAACAAATCTACAACTTTACGAGTTAAGATTTCACGGTACAATCCAGCAAGTCCGTCTTGAGCAGCAAAGATTTTCTTAAGCTCGTCAGCAGGACGACCATACATCTTCGCATATTGCTCAAGCTCTTGATCTACATCTTCTTCTTTTGTTTCAAGGTTTTCTGCATTAGCAATCGCTTCAAGAACCAATGCTGTGCGAACGCGCAACACTGCATCTTTACGCATTTGATCGCGAAGAGCAGATTCATCTGTACCAGAGAATTGGTAGTACAATTCTAGGTTCATACCTTGCATTTGTAAGCGTTGCTCAAATTCTTTAACCATTTGATCAAGCTCTGACTCAACCATAACATCTGGAATTTCGATCTCAGCATTCTCAGTAGCTTTTAGAACCAATTGCTCACGGACGTGGTTTTTCTTTTCCGCTTCTGCTTTTTCTTCTAATTTAGCTTTAAGGTCAGCTTTGTATTCTTCCAATGTGTCAAATTCGCTTACATCTTTCGCGAACTCATCGTCCAACTCAGGTAAGTTTTTACGTTTTAGGCTGTTCAATTTTACTTTGAACATAGCTTCTTTACCAGCAAGGTTTGGAGAGTGGTATTCTTCAGGGAAAGTAACAGTAATTTCTTTCTCTTCCCCGATTGCCATACCTACTACTTGCTCTTCAAAACCAGCGATGAATGTACCAGTTCCAAGTTCCAAAGAATAGTCTTCTGCTTTACCGCCTTCGAATGCAACTCCATCTTGGAATCCTTCGAAATCGATATTTGCAGAATCGCCAATTGCAGCTGGGCCTTCTTCAACTGTTACCAGTTCAGCGTGACGAGCTTGCAAATTCTTTAATTCTTCTTCGACCTGTTCTTCGCCTACAGTAAAATCTTTCTCTTCAACAGAAAGACCTTTGTAGTCACCCAATTTTACTTCAGGTTTTACAGTAACAGTTGCTTTGAACACTAATTTTTGACCAACTTCCATTTGCTCTACATCAACCTCTGGACGATCAACAGGTTCAATACCTGCTTCACGAACAGCTTGTCCGTATGCCTTCGGAAGAAGAATGTCCAATGCATCTTGGTACAAAGACTCAACGCCGAAGCGATTTTCGAACATTTTACGAGGTACTTTTCCTTTACGGAATCCAGGTACGTTCACTTTTTTTACTACCTTTTTAAATGCTTCATCCAGAGCAAGGTTTACTTGATCGGCATCAACTTCTACCGTCAAAACCCCCTGGTTATTCTCTAACTTTTCCCATTTTGCTACCACTTAAACTTCCCCTCCTAGATTAAATCCAGAAAACATTGCCTCACCCACACAGAAACAATCTATGTCATTAAGAAGCAATTTACCTGCCATTATAACCATTTCAGTATATCACATAACAAATAAATTTCAAGAAATCAGCGTCGTACCAAAAATTGACCACCACGTTCAGAAATTTCTTGTCCTTGTCGATCGTTGAAGCGCACCCGTACCTTAATATGGAAATCATCAGTACCTATTTGGTCCAGAACAGCATATGTAGGAGTCCTAAAACCACGTGGCATCATCAAACTACCAGGGTTAATGAACAAGATATCCCTCTCGACTTCACATACTGGAAAATGAGAATGTCCAAACAACACAACGTTCGCTCCCACTTCCTCAGCACGATAGTGTAGCTTCATCAGTGAGCTTTTAACATCGTACAAATGTCCATGTGTTTGGTAAATGATTAAATCTTTCCAGCGTGTAACTCGATCTTTAGCAACTGGTTCAAAATCACAGTTTCCTTGCACGAGTTTCATTTTTGAAAATGGTGCTTGCTTCTGGTCGACACAGAAGTCTCCACAATGCAGAATGATGTCTGCTGGGTGACGATCCACCACATCTTGTACCTCTTTGATTTGCCCATGTGTATCGCTGATGATGAGAATGCTCACGCCTATCTCTCCTTCAGTTTTTCTAGCAAATCCTTCATTGCCATGGCGCGGTGACTAATTGCGTTCTTCTGCTCTGGTGACAACTCTGCCATGGTGCATAATTGACTTGGTACAAAAAAGACTGGATCATAACCAAAACCATTGGAACCAGATGGTGCATGTGTGATTGCCCCTTCGCAAGCCCCTGTCGCAATAACTGGCTCTTGGCCTGGTGCTACATAAGCGAGCGTGCAACGGAATCGAGCTGTTCGATCTTTCATCGGAACATCTGCCAGTTTGGTTAATAGTTTCTGATAGTTTTCTTCATCTGTAGCCTTTTCTCCTGCAAACCGTGCAGAATAAACTCCTGGGGCACCATGTAAAGCATCTACCTCTAAACCAGAATCATCCCCGATTGCTGGTAATCCTAACAACTCTGAGATTGTTTTCGCTTTTTTGAGTGCATTGGCTTCAAACGTTTCGCCATCTTCCTCTACCTCGGGTGCATCTGGAAATTCCGAAACACTGATAGCTTCCAGATTCAATGCCGCAAACAATCTGTTGAATTCGCGAACTTTTCCTTGATTTCTAGTGGCTAACACCACTTTTTTCTTTGATGTTTGTTCACTCATGCTCGTCCCCCGCTTTCGTGATAAAAAGCTACCTTACAATCTTTATTGCTTATGTATTATCCCACATTATAACGCAAGCATTGTAAAAATTCACCTTTTCTCTGTAAACAAGATAGGCCTAAGATTTCTCATCCTTCCCTGACCTTTCATCCCTACAGTATTTTTTTCATGCCAATCATGTAAAAAACCCGAAATAACAGACATATGGAGATGTCCGGTTTCGGGTTTTATTTCACCTATGTAGGCCTATTGTGTACAGGAAAGTTACGCTTTACTGTAAAGCTTCACTTCTCCTAGCACTTCTTTTTGTAGTTCAATAAGGTCTTGAATCCCCTTTTGACCCAGTGCTAGTAATTGCATTAATTCATCAGTGCTAAATGGAGATTCTTCCCCTGTCCCTTGTAACTCTACATATTTGCCAGCGCCTGTCATGATAACATTCATATCAACAATCGCTGAAGAATCTTCTTTATAATTCAGATCCAGCACTGGTACACCCTCTACTACACCTACGGAAGTAGCAGCTAAAAAATCTGTGATAGGTAATTCTTTCCACGTTCCAGCAGTTACCAATGTATTCATAGCATCCACCATCGCTACAAATGCACCTGTAATAGACGCAGTACGCGTACCACCATCTGCTTGAATAACGTCACAATCTAACCAGATTGTCCGCTCTCCCATCGCTTCTAACTTCACAACTGAACGAAGAGCACGACCAATCAGGCGTTGAATCTCCATCGTACGACCTCCAACCTTGCCCCTAGAAGATTCACGCGCATTTCGTGTTTCTGTTGCACGTGGCAACATAGAGTATTCAGCTGTAATCCAGCCTTTTCCACCGTTTCGCATAAACGGAGGTACTTTTTCTTCTAACGTCGCTGTACAAATTACCTTGGTATCGCCTACCTCAATCAAGCAAGAACCTTCTGCATGCTTGATGTAATTACGGGTAATTTTAACGGGACGCAATTGGTCGCTCGAACGTCCATCCAATCTCATAAAAGACCTCCTAATATTTTCAGATTCGTAATTATGTCGCTGTGCTTGTTTACTGGTTGTCTTTGGAATGGTAACGTTTAATCACAAAGCCTTCAACTAGTATACCAAGGCACACCATGAACTGCTAGTTTTTCACTCTGATTCTCAGAAGAGCATGCTCGTTTTAACAAAAAAGCACCAGAAATAACACTGAAAAACCATTTTGGGAGGCTGTAAACCATGTAGACATAGACTATAAATAAACATCCACGCCCCTAGACGTGGATGTTAGCTTACAATTCAAAGGCATTAATTTGAATCGGTCTAGATACAGGCTGGTCGAATTTCATTGAACCTGCTTGAGCTAACGGTTTTCCCTCCACCTGCACCTGCACCTTCTTTATTCCTGTATTCTCTGTTAAAGACAACACAAGTGATTCCATCGCTTCAGGGTTTGCTTCCTTCCCCTTATCATACTTTAAAACATCGTTGCTTAGATTTACAACTACTGTATCTTTTTGTTGCTCAACTCCAAGTACCTTTGTAGTTCGTAATAAGGAGCTAAATAATGGTGAACCTTCTTTTGGCCCTTTGATCAGCTCTTCAACAGCTGCTTTCGACATGTCTTGTGTCTCCGGGATTAAACGTGTTACTGGAACAAAATAGGTTCGTTTATCATCTAGCTGACTTTGAAAATATACTGTTACCGCAGAAGTTCTGCCAGGATGTGCCCCTTCCACCAGTTCCGTGTTAATGCCCTTTTGACGGTTCAATAATGAGATAGGTGTACCATTTGCAGGCATCTCGTTTAAGGCCTGCCCATTTACCCAAATGGCAATGTCTTTAACCGTATCAAACTCTGTCATGGAACGAGTAATTGCATCGAGAATTTTTTGTTCATCGGTAGCTTTATAATTTTTAAACTCAGATGAGAATTCTATAGTTGCTTTTCCTTCTTTAATTGACATACCCAAAATTTTCGTTCCTTCAGGCAACAGAGCCTCAAATCCTTGTGGCTTCAATGTTTCCACAGGACCTCCCTTTACCATATAGCTTAGCACTTGTTTTGCGGGCCCTTCTGCTTTAGGCAAGATTAAGGAGACGGGGACGACAAAACCATTGGTATCTTGCAGATAAACCGTACGCTTTGTCGTTTGAGTAACCGCTCCTTGTGTCTCTTCTCCAGTCTGTTCTTCTGTTATCTGTAATGGATTAGGATCTACACCTGTAATGGATGGGGCCTGTATAGGGGCACTCGTTTCCTTGGACGGACCAAACAGCCCGCATCCTGTCATGAGTATCGCACTTAACCCAACAACCGCTGTCATTTTACCTATAGGTCTTTTTTTCATCCCATATCCTCCTCGTTGACACTTTGTACTACCATGTATACGAGCAGGGCTTGGGTTTATTCCTCCTTGGCCAAAGAAATCTAAAATCTAGCAATCCTTCTTAGACAGATTTCTCTTTAGAAGCGATGTTTATACTGATGATGATAATCGCAGCAACCGACATGATTACTGCTACCGCAAATGGAGCTTGTGGTGCAATTGCATGTCCAATTACTCCTGATAATAGGGGAGCTATCGCCGCTCCTAACCAACGTACAAAGTTATACACACCAGAGGTAATAGCCCGTTCAAATGGGGAGATTTCCATGACATAGCTAGAATATAGGGCATTATTTAATCCAAGTACCAATCCTGAGACAATAATAAGTATAATTTTAAATGTAATGCTAGGAATAGCAAATAAGCCGATTAAAATAACCGCTAAAGCAAGTAATCCATAGCGAATCAATGCTTTATAGGGAAATAGCGCCTCTAGCTTATGGGAAAGAACCGCTGATCCATACGCTAACATTAATCCCCATCCAAAAAACACAAAACCTAATTGAATGGCAGTCAAATGTAAAATAAGCGGCGAGTAGGCCAAAATAACAAAGAAACAATAATAATACAACATACCTGACAAAGCACCTTGCATAAACGGTCTGTAGGTTAAGAGGCTTAGAAGTTCCTTCATACCCGCTGTTTTGCGCTCTTGTTTTTTGGATGGTTCATTGACAAAAAAAATGACAAGAAGCAGTGCACAAAAAATAAAGAAAGAAGTAGCAAAGAATGGATAATTCCACGCAAAACCACCTAATAGACCACCTACTAAAGGACCCCCAGCCATTCCTAATCCAATCGCTGCTTCATACATTCCAACAGCACCACTCACCTCATCCGATAGGGCAATTAGTAACGTCATCGCTGTAGCAAAAAACATCGAGTTTCCCAATCCCCATCCCGCACGAAACCAAGATAATCCTACAATAGATGAGGACATTGCACACAACAACGAAAAAACAGTGACAATCGCTAAACCAATCGTCATTAATTTTTTATCCCCTAAACGCACAGCTAAAATACCAGATGGCAACATCATAATGGCCATGGTAAAAATATAGGCGGTAAATAACATCTCTACTTGCCAATGAGTCGCATGGATTTGTTCGGCAATGACTGGAAGAATGGGATCAACTACTCCTATTCCCATAAATGCAAAAAAAGTGGCTAGCACCGTGATGATACGTGCACGTTTTCGATTACTCTGAGTAAACTCCATCTCTGATACACCCCTACATTTTGGTCTTGTTCCTGTATTCAGGTTGTATATACACCTTTTATAGAATCTATGTTGTTCGCTTGTCGTTCTGCCGAAGCTTATCTATCTCGAGAAGCATATGCTGAAGGTCTTGACGAAAAGATTCCATTCGTCTCATTTTTTCCGTTAACATATCCACCTGCTGCTCTAATAGTTCATGGAGCCTATCAGCATGGATTGACGCTTGTTCGTCTTCTTTTTCATACGCTTGATCCATCTCTTCCTTCAAACTGATAAAATGTTGAAGCTCTGTTAAAGAAAAGCCAAGTACCTCGCGTGCCTCCAAAATCTTTTTGATATCACGAACATCCTCTGAGGAATATAGCCGAATTTTACCTTCCGTACGAATTGGGGGTTTAATCAAGCCTATCTCTTCATAATAACGTAATGTTCGTTTGGTTACTCCAACCTGCTTGGTTACCTCATCAATTTTAAAGAACGTCATGGTATCTCCTCCTTTTATATAGTTTGATATACAACTATATGTCGCAAATAACAATTTACGTTAACGTAACCTTTTTGTCAATAGAGACAGAACTTTTTTAAAAATGTCTAGTAAATAACAAAGCCAGTTCCCTCTGTTACAAGGAACTGACTTTGTTTACATATCATTCTATCCAAAATTCCTAAAATGATGAAGTCGCTTGCTCCAACGCTTGCTGCTGTACATTTAATGGACATTCCAGCCACTCTTCTCCAATTTGCTGAAATACCTGTTTATTGCCGCTTGTATAAAACAAATGTTGTTTTGGTTCGATTTCCTGCCGCTCATTCAGAAGTCCCTGCATAGACAACATTGCACTGAGTTCACGCGCAGTTTCTTCTGCCGAATTAATCAATATAATACTATCTCCCATTGCCTCCTGAATAAGTGGTGCAAGCAAAGGATAATGGGTGCATCCCAAAATCAATGTATCCAGCTCTTCATATCGGAAAGGCTTCAAGGTCTCTGTGATGATGCGCCGAGCATCTTCGGTGTGTAGGCGCTGTTGTTCAACTAAAGGAACAAACGCCGGACATGCCATACCTACTGTGTACAGCTCCGGATTAATACGGCGCATCGCTTTTAGATAGGCTCCCGTACGAATCGTCATTTCTGTACCGATTACTCCGATACGCCCCGTGCGAGATGCAGAGATGGCAGCACGTGCTCCTGGTTCAATTACACCGATAACTGGCGAATTCATTCGTTCCTTCGCTTCATGCAACACCACGGATGCTGCCGTATTACAAGCGATTACCAACGCCTTTAATTGAAATTGAGAGACAAATTGAATCATTTGATTCGTATATGTGCGAATCTCTTTGGAATCGCGTGAACCATATGGACAACGGGCATTATCGCCAAAATAGACAATCTTTTCACGCGGTAATTGCCGCATTACTTCTTTTACTACGGTCAAGCCGCCTACTCCTGAATCTATAATCCCGATGGTTTCTTTTCCATTCATTGATGTTAGCTCCTTTGAAGTCAGAGTCCCTTTTTTACCATATGCCGTTCACAGGTTCTATGCAATGACGCAAAGAGAATTAGCCAGCCAAAAATTTTTGAACCTGTAGGCATTTATCATCATAAAGTATACAGCAGGAAAGTTGAAGGAGGAATTACCTTGAACCACCGAATACAGCATCTCCTAGATTGGAGCGAATGGGGTCGGCAATGGGTCGATTACCTGCGTCAAAATCCTCATTGTGCTGAAATGAAACGGGATTTGCATAAATTCCATGTGGCCTTTAGCGAAGTGGGGCGCAAAGCCAACTATTACCAAGATAAAGAGGACCGAGAGGAAGAAATTTCTAAATTAGCTTCCCAAGCTGAAGACATTCAGCGGCACTTCCATGACCTCCTCCGTCTCGTCCAAAATCGAAAAACAGAGGAAGAGAACCAAGAGGAAGAAAAGCAAGCCAACCCGAAGACAAGAGGTCGCTTTCAACGGCATCCTAGGGTAGAACCACCCACAAAACCAGCTATTATTGCAGTTATGTCAGAATCAACCTATTCTAATAAAGCCGTTCCGATTGGTGGTCACACCCTTCCACCTCTTCCCTATTCTTATGACGCGTTAGAACCATATATCGATGAGGAAACAATGCGTATTCATCATGATATACTACATCGCAATTATGTTAACAACTTAAACAAAGCTGAAAAAATGATGGCCCAAGCTCGCGAAACAGGAAATTATGACCTAATTAAATTCTGGGAAGGGCAAGCAGCTTTTAATGGTGCTGGGCACTACTTGCATACCATTTTCTGGTCTGTTATGCGTCCAGATGGTGGTGGTATGCCAACAGGAGAACTAGCTACCCATATTAATAGTTACTTCGGATCCTTTGATAAATTCATGCAACAGTTCTCACAGGCAGCTGAAAAAGTAGAAGGAGGTGGCTGGGCTATTCTGGTTTGGTCTCCACGCTCCCATCACTTGGAAATTTTACAGGCGGAAAAACACCAAAATTTATCGCAGTGGGATGTAGTTCCATTACTAGTTTTAGATGTATGGGAGCATGCCTACTTCCTCTCTTATCGTAGCCAAAGAGCTGATTATATCAAAGCATGGTGGAACGTCGTCAACTGGGAAGAGGTAGAAAATCGCTTCCGTCAAGCAAGTCGTCTACGCTGGAAACCATATTAATCTTGTATGGTTGCACTTCTACTGTCTAAGATAATACTCCCCAGTCCTTGAGAAAAACATATCAGATACATGAAAAATACATGACAAATTCAAGATAAAAGAAAGTAGATGGGATTATTCTTTTGTCCATTCGTTTTTACAATTTCAATACCTATTCAAACAAAAACACAAAAAGAGCATGCGAGTGCCCTATGACCCGCCTGCTCTTTTGTATTTTTACTTTTATTAGCTTAAAAAAAGGGGTAGATATCAAGTTCCTTACCTAACACGGTTACTATGTTTAACAGGCTATTATCATTTGTTTTCTACGTTCTTCTCTCCTGATTTCGTTTTCTTTTCGTTGATTTTTAGGTTTGTAATAAGTAAAATTTGGCAAATATAGGAGCAAACAAAAAATTTTATCCTTTGTTTTGTCCTTTTTTGAAAAAAAAGGTGATTTTTTAAGGGTTTCTCTGCTTTTTTACTGTTCTAATAAAAGATTTTTTGGTATGATGAGTAGTAGTTTTTTAAAGAAAAGAGGTAAGAAAATGAACAAGACAGAATTGATTGCAAAAGTAGCTGAAACAGCTGAATTAACAAAAAAAGATGCTGGACAAGTGGTTGACGCCGTATTCGAAGCAATCACTGGCGCACTAAAAGGTGGAGAAAAAGTTCAATTGATGGGCTTTGGTACTTTTGAAGTACGCGAACGTGCTGCTCGTAAAGGCCGCAATCCTCAATCTGGTGAAGAAATCGAAATCCCAGCAAGCAAGCTACCAGCTTTCAAAGCAGGTAAAGAATTAAAAGAAGCTGTTAAGTAATCATTCTTCCTACATAAGAAGAGACAAATAAGGCTAGCAAATGACCAAAGGTTGTTTGCTAGCCTTTTTCTAATTAAATCACAATACACATCACTTACTGCTGAAGCGACTCCTCTTCAACGCTCTTACTCTAAGCTATGCGTTTTAGTTTTTCGTTACCAGCATCCGTTCCTTTTCTTTCATGCCTATTCTCTCTATATAACTGCACCATTCTTGTACGGTTCGTGGTGCCTTCCACGTAGCACGCTGCTCCTCATTTAATAGTGGTTGAGTACCTTCCCAGACAGTGTAGAGTAGAGGAATACCTAGCTGTACTTGGCGTAAAAGATCTTTCTGCTGAAAAACATCTTGTGGAGTTCCCTCCAAAAGGAGCGAGCCTCTATGCATAACAAAAACCCAATCTGCCCAAGCATAAGCTAGCTCCAAATCATGTGTAGACATAACAACGGTCGTACCTTGCTGATAAATTTGTTCCAATTGAGTCAGAAACAGCTGTGTATGATAGCTATCCAGATAAGCTGTTGGTTCATCAAGCAGGAGTAATTCGGGTTGTAATACAACAACTCCCGCTAGAGTCACTAGCTTTTTTTGTCCTAGGCTTAACTGATGTAATGGCAGGTGTAACCACTCTGTTATTTGAAAGGCTTCAGCTGTCGCCAACACACGCTCACGAACCTTATCTACGGAGAGGCCTTGATTACATAAGCCATAGGATAGATCTTCAGCCACTGTAGCCGCCAATAATTGATGCTCCGGATCTTGCATCACTAATCCTACTTTGCTACGTAACTCTTGTAAAAAACGGCGATCATAACGGTATGGTTCTCCCTTGTAGTACAGCTCACCCTCTGTTGGGCGGTAAATACCATTTGCCTGCAAAAACAAAGTAGATTTCCCCGAACCATTATGTCCGAGAAGTACGCTCTTCTTACCTTTTGGGATACGTAAACTGATTTCCTTTAGAGCGAGGCTATTTGTCTTGTGTTCGTAGGCATAACTTACTTTTTCCAGGCTGATCAAGGTTTCCACAAGAGCCACGCTCCCTTTCTAGTAGTAAAGAAACTTGGCGATTGCCAAGTCTCTCATTTTATCCGTTCTTATCTCTTATAACAGGGAGTGCCAGAATATCAGAGCTACACAGCACGCTCCCCCAATTGTAGCCTCGATGAGATATCGCTTTACATATACCTCTTTTTCCATATGAACCACTCGCAGATCTCCATCGAATCCACGCGCTAGAAGACCATAAGTTAATTGTTGATACCGTTGCATACTTTTAGCAAACAACAAGCTGACTAGTCGGCCCATGTCCTTCAATTGGGCTGAAAAACTCCCATGCCCACCACGTGCTTTTTGCGCAATCCATAAATCATGTGCCGTTTGGAAAAATACAAATAAGAATCGATACATCAACATAATAAGTTCAACAATGATGGGAGGCACTCGTAATGCGCGCAATACGTCAAGCAATTGAACTAAAGGGGTCGTTAGTAGCAAAAATGCAAAACAAGCACTAGCACCCAATGTGCGGCTAAACAACTTAGCGATCACAAACAAATTACGTTGATCAATAAAGACATACCAGTCACCTATTGTGATCAAGTGCCAGCTAGCTTCTAATCCAATGTTGGCTGAGCCAGACAAGTGTTGTACGTCGATTAACAAGGCCGGCGTACTACTAATAAAAAACAAACAGGCAACTCCGATAAAAATAAGATAGCTACGCAAAGGAACACTGGCATAGCCTACAATCCAGATACTCATCCAGATAAAAATAGCAATTTGGATTTCCATATCTGCACATAAAGCAAGCACAAGCATTCCTGCCGCAAAACCAGCTTTGAAACGAGCAGATACATCACGTAGTCGATTTTGGTACGCTATCCGATCGATCCAGAGATTCATTCTTGTACTTCTCGTGTCGCTTCATTTTTTTTGCGACCTTTAAAAAATCCAATTGCGTACCCAATCACACCAGCTCCAATGGCTGCCTGAACCGCAAACAACAAGCTTTCTGTTTCAGAGCCTGGTACTTCCATTAACGGTTGAAACCATGGTTCGTACTCTGGTGCCAGCTCCTGAATCGCTTCTTCTGCTTGACCATCTGCTCCACCAAATTCCGAGTCCTTGATCATCATTAGTGGAATGACAGCAATAACTACCACGAGGGCAAGTAACAACAAGTTTTTCCATTTGGCTACTCGTTTCATTATTTGGCACCTCCCCGCAAGCTAAGCAACATTTGCAATTCCTGACGGTTATACGCACTAATCCAGTTCCAAACAACAACAGTAAGTAGCCCCTCGCAAATAGCTAATGGAATCTGAGTGACTGCAAAAATGGTTCCAAACTTAATGAACGCAGCAGTAAAACCACCAGTAGCCGCTGGAAAAGCGAATGCTAATTGAACAGATGTAGTGATATAAGTAGCTAAATCAGCCAAAGCAGCAGCGAAGAAAATGCTGACCCCTTGCTTTACTTGCATACCGCTTAGTAAGCGATAAATACCATAGCCTACAAACGGTCCCACAACGGCCATAGAAAAAGCATTAGCTCCTAGTGTGGTCAATCCTCCATGGGCAAGTAAAATCGCTTGAAATAACAGAACGATACTACCTAAAACGCTCATAATTTGTGGTCCGAATAACACTGCTCCAAGTCCTGTACCTGTTGGATGAGAGCTACTGCCTGTTACCGACGGAATTTTAAGCGCCGACAATACAAAGCTAAACGCACCAGCCAATGCTAATAACAGTTTCACTTGGGGTTTGTCATTCGTCAAACGTATTAAAGAGCGAAGTCCCCAGACAAAGAACGGTACAAATACTACCCACCAAAAGATCGCCCATCCTATAGGCAAAAAACCTTCTGCAATATGCATAGCGTAGGCACTTTCAGGGGAGTTCACCAAAAAATACAGAGCAAACACAGGAAGTAACCATAACAAACGACTACTTGCTTTCCATTTCCGATTCATTTTCATCATCCTTTGGAAATTAATTAGTATCCTTCTTTTGAAACCATGCTTCAAGATGACTAATATTTAAGTGACTTTCCACGTGATGTGCTAGTTGATCATAAGCTTTTTCGCGTCTCATCTGTTCGCTGACAACCTCATCTGTAAAGATCGGTAACCCTTTTTCCTGACGTAACAGGTTAGTAAGTTGTCTGGTAAAATGTCGATTATGGAAAATCCCATGCAGGTACGTTCCACTAGCTCTTCCATCTTTAGATATGGCACCGTCTTGTTTTCCATCCTGTAAGACAAGGAAAGGAGAGCCGGAGTGATCAGTCATACAGGTCTCTCCTAGATGGATTTCATATCCCGTTACTTCAGTTTGCAGATTCTGGTTGTCCCTAGTCTGTTCCATGGTGTGCTCATGCTGTTGGTCAACTTTCCCAATCGATAATCCTAACATTTCCTGTGCCTTTGGATGTAGCTCTCCGCTAACTTGCACGGTTCGTTTCTCCTGACAAAATGTCGTTTCAACAGGTAGGAAACCTAATCCAGCACGCTCTGGAACACTACCGTCTCCTTCTATGCCGTCTGGGTCGAGTAGTTTTTCACCTAGCATTTGGAAACCTCCACAAATCCCAAACAATCTTGTGCCTGATCGATGCAATTGGCGTAGGGCATCAACAATTCCTTCCTGTTCAAGCCATGCCAAGTCGTCTAACGTATTTTTTGTACCCGGAATAATAACTAGATCAGGTTTTCCTAGCTCCTGTCGGTTACGTACATATCGCACGCCTGTTTCTGGTTCATCAAACAACGGATCAAAATCAGTAAAGTTCGAAATACGAGGTAATCGAAGAATAGCAATATCAATAGGGAATTCAGCTTCTTGTGGTTGTTTAAAGCGAAGCGATGATAGTGCTAGCGAATCCTCCGCCTCAATCTCAACAGCCATATAGGGTAAAACAGCCAAAACAGGTATCCCCGTTTTCTTTTCCAACCATTCAACTCCATCGTCTAACAAATCGCGTCTTCCCCTGAATTTATTAATGATAAATCCTTTAATTCTTGCCCGTTCTTCTTCATCGAGTAGTTCCAGTGTCCCTATAATAGAGGCAAATACTCCGCCACGCTCAATGTCTGCCACTAAAATAACATCCGCGTCTGATAAATGAGCCATTCGCATGTTAGCAATATCTCGGTCTTTCAGATTAATCTCTGCCGGACTTCCTGCACCCTCTAAAATGAGAACATCGTACTCCCCTTGTAAACGTTCCAAAGCTTCCTTTACAATTGGCATAGCTTGTTCCACATAATTTTCTCGATACTCTCTTGCATCCATATCAGCGTAACGCTTTCCATGTACAATGATTTCGGCAACCATATCCTGCTTTGGCTTTAACAAGATAGGATTCATGTCTGTAGTAGCAGTTGTTCGTGCTGCTTCTGCCTGTACACCCTGAGCACGCCCGATTTCCTTACCATCTTTTGTTACATAGGAGTTAAGCGCCATGTTCTGTGATTTAAACGGTGCAACCCGATATCCTCGATTGGCAAAGATACGGCATAAAGCAGTACAAATTAAACTTTTCCCTACATCTGAGGCTGTGCCGACTATCATGATGGCGTTTGCTTGCATGTAAGCACTTCCTCTCTAAAATTCCAAACCTTTTACCGCTGGAATTCCTTCATTATAATAGTGCTTAGACGGCTCAATGGTAGAGACCAAATCTGCTAGTTCAATCAGTTCCGTTTTCGCACTGCGACCTGTGATTACCAAATGCATATTGGTAGGGCGATTTTTGATCGCTTCTACCACTTCTGTTAATGGTAGAACATCTTCAATCGGAAACGTAGAGATTGCTAATGCATTATTTAATTCATCTAATACCAATAAATCAATGGTTGGATCGCTTAATTTCTCTTTCGTCAACGACCATGCTTTTTTTAAAGCCTCACGATGCTCCTCTGGTGTCTTGGTCCAAGTAAAACCAATTCCCAGCTGTTGCATCTCCATTCCTAATTTACGCATGGACAATGACTCACCATAGGAGCGTTGGGGGGACTTAATAAATTGTAGAAACGTCACATTCATTCCCCGTCCCAAGGCACGCAGGCTAACACCTAAAGCCGCTGTTGTCTTCCCCTTACCATCACCTGTATACATTAAAAACAGGCCACGTCGTTCGACTCTTTCTTTTGGACTGTCCTTTTGCTGTAATTCATCAAGAGATTCCACTGGAACCACTGTAGCTGCTCCATTTACATTTTGCTCCTGGCTGTATGCCTGTTCTTGATTCACGTCATTTCGATGAGACATGCTTTGCTTCCCCCTTCTGATGATTCGCTGTCGCCTGTTGTACAGTAGGTAAGTCCTTGAAAATGTACCAGGCTGAATGAATTAATTAGAAGTTTTGTGCACAGTTGATTTTCGCGTGGCATACTCCCTGCATGAATCTAGCCAACGCTTAATCATTCCTGGTTGAGAAGCAAAATGCAAGTGTGTATAACCTGCCAACAAGTTACCCTTGGCGTAGCCTTCCTTTTTCACTCCTCGCATTCCCTTCACTTGGTAAGCATGATTATCTGTAGGCTCCTCTGTTATTTTAGAGTAATGGAACTCATGCCCGCGAGCAGTTTCACCTTCCAAAAGTAACAAGGAATCCCGCTCGGCTAACGCTTCCCGATAACCCAGCGCCGCTAACTTCTGTTGCATCTCTACTTTATAAGGAATAACGCCTACCATCTCATGCTGTTGTCCCGCACGATCTGTAATTGACTGACATAGATACATGAATCCGCCACATTCAGCAAAAGTAGGTAACCCCTCTTCGATCATGTCATGCAAGGTTTGCCGTTCTTTCGTCCATTGCGACAATCGTTCAGCAAATTCTTCGGGAAAGCCGCCACCAATATAAAGTCCATCAGCGTCCTTAGGGGGAAGCTCCCCGTGTAATGGGCTAAAATAACTAAGCTGGGCTCCATACGCTTCCAGTAACTCTAAGTTTTCCTGATAATAAAAGTTAAACGCTTCATCCTTTGCCACAGCTAGTTTCACTGGAGATAAATCGGACGATGCAGTAGATGGGCCAACTAGCAATTTCTCTGTAGGCTCAGCTAGGGCTGGTGCTCCATTTGCCAACGATAGTAATAATTCTAAATCAACTGTCGCTTCTATTTTCTCGGCTAACAGATCAAACCATGGCTCCATCTCCCCACGTTCAATAGCAGGAATTAGCCCAAGATGGCGTTCAGGTACTTGCAAGGACGGATCATTCGGTAAATATCCAATCACTGGTACATCACACATTTGTTCAACAGCCGCTTTTACTAGCTTAAAATGATTAGCGCTTCCACATCGATTGGCAATAACACCGGCGATTTTTACAGCTGGTTCCAACGCTTGAAAGCCTTTAACAATCGCTGCCGCACTACGAGCCATAGCCTTTACATCAAGAACAAGAATTACCGGCGCTTGTAGTAATAAACTTATTTCTGCTGTACTCCCTTGATTGCTAAGTGGATCTTTTCCGTCATAAAAACCCATGACCCCTTCAATCAAGCTGATATCAGCTGATTGGCTTCCACGCAGAAAAACTTCATGCATGACTTGCGGCGGCATCATCCATGTGTCCAGATTACGAGATATTCTGCCAGTTGCGGCTGTATGGTAAGTAGGATCAATGTAGTCAGGACCAACTTTAAATCCTTGTACATGGAGACCACGCTTGCGCAATGCCGCCATTAATCCGATAGATAATGTTGTTTTCCCTGCGCCGCTACTGGTTCCTCCCAACACGATTCGTGGACGTTGATGAGTCTGTCCCTTACTCTCCATGTAGAATGCCTCCTCCGTTAACCAAAGCGATGGACAAGGTTACATTTCCGTTTTTTTGTTTTGCTAAGAAAGGAGTCTCTGCCTTAGCACAACGCAATGCGGCAGGTTCACTGACACCATAGGCCCCAGTAAATTTATAAACTGTTTCCGAACGTTCTGTCATTGGCATTTCATTTAATTGCTCTGGTGTATAGGCAATTAATTTCCAGCCATATTTTTGACAAACAGCCAAAAGCCCTGCTTCATCCTGCTTTAATGTAATAGTTGCGATATTGCGTACGCTTTTGACCGAAAGACCCTGTTGCTCCAAGATTTGTAGAATGACTTGTTCGATTTCTTCCGATGACGTTCCACGATTGCAGCCAACACCAAGCACAATGGTTTTGGGACGATAGACAACCCCATTTTCTAAAAAGTGTGCCTGCTCTTCTACTGTTAATAACCGTGGTGTAATGACCAATGCTGCCTTAAAGGTATCATTCCAAGCCTCTGCCATGGAATGATACACTTGAAAATGTCCCGGCAATGGCTTATCTGGATAAGGCCACCAGCCGCTTTCTCCTGCTTCTTGAATAATAGCTACTTTTTCTTCATTGACCACACTGGCACTTACAGGTGTTACCTTATCAAAACTATCTAACTCCCAGCCAAATCCACGTCCGAACAAATCTACAGGAATCGTTTTTTGCACATCTGATGCCGTAGTAATCACTGGATTTGCGTCTAGTAATCTCGCAAGCTCACGGGTTAGCTCATTTGCTCCGCCTAAATGTCCTGATAAAACGCTGATGACATTCTCTCCTCGGTCATCAACGACTACAACACCTGGATCTACTTTTTTATCCTGTAAAACGGGAGCCATCATTCGAACAACAGCGCCAAGCGAGATGAAAAAGATAAGACCGTTATATTTCTTAAAGAAATCGGCAAACAATAGGCGAACAGAGCCAGTAAACATGCGAATATCTCGTTCTTGCTCATCTCCTACCATGAATTTTTCCATGTAGTATAAATGTGAACCAGGTAATACCTGATGCAAGTGACGAGCTTTCTCCACGCCATGTTTGGTAATGGCAACAATAGCGTATGGTAGTTGCTCTGGATTTTGTACGATCTCGCTTGGGGTACGTCCAGCGGTTACGGTGTTTCCTTCGGCTCCTGCCTGCCTGCCTACGCCTACTCCCGTACCCTCACTCATCCTTTAGTCACTCCTTTACGGAAACGATGCGTAAAGGTCTTATCATACAGCTTGGAGCGATGCTCAGAAGATTCATGAAGCATCGGGTCAAGTGCCCAGCCGGCTAAGATCATGGCATGGCTACGAATTCCATTTGCCGCCATATCTTTATCCAAATTCTCAAGGGTTGTACGGACAATTTTTTGATCTGGCCAAGATGCTCTTTGTACAACAGCTACAGGAGTTTGTTCGCTCCAGCCAGCTTCTACTAGCTCACGTACAACCTTTTTAGTTAACGTAGCACTTAAATACAGTGCAAGTGTACAGTGGTGACTAGCCAGATCCTTTAGTTGCTCACGATCTGGTACAGGTGTGCGTCCCTCTGCTCGTGTTAAAATCAGAGTTTGTGTTAATTCAGGTACCGTTAACTCTGCTTGTAGTGCTGCCGCAGCCGCAAATACAGAACTAACTCCCGGAACGATGGTAAAGGAAACCTCCGCCTTTTTCATTAACACCATTTGTTCCAAAATCGCACCGTACACAGCCGGATCTCCTGTATGTACGCGAGCGACGCTTTTTCCTGCTCGAACTCGCTCTACCATCATCTCAACCATTTCATCAAGAGCAAGTCCTGCACTTTTGATTACTTCTGCTTCAGGTTTGGCACGAGCAATTAATTCGTCGTTTACTAAAGAGTCTGTATAAATCACTACATCTGCTTTTTGTAGAATATTTAATCCTTTTACAGTGATTAAATCAGGATCTCCTGGTCCTGCTCCCACAATATAAACCATAGGCTCAAGCCCATTACTTGTCATTTTTTCACTAGGTTTGTTCATGTCATTCATCCCTTCCGTACTACCATTAGTGTAAGATATTCTAGCTCTTTACCTTTTAGCTGGCGAACGTCTTTCCAGATCGTCTCTTCACCAGATGTCACCTTGGTAATTACAGACGCACAGTCTGACATACCTAGCTCTTCTAGTAAGCCAATCATCATATCTAACACTTTAGCTACTTTCAGGAAAATGACAGTATCATGATGCTCCAAGACTCTGCGCATTGATTCTCGATCCTCGGTTGCTGGAATGATACCAACCTGCTCATCTCCGTCAGCTAATGGAATGCCTAATTGTGAAGCCGCTCCCAATACCGAAGAAATACCTGGAACCGTTACAACTGGCACTTCTGGATGCAATTGATTCATTAGGCGAGCCATATGGATAAACGTACTATATAAATTTGGATCTCCCTCTGTAACAAATACAACATTTTTACCTTGAGATAGCTTTTCCCAAACCTGGGCTACTGTCTGAGTCCATTGTTTCTTCAGAACATTTTCTTCTTTCGTCATTGGGAAAACTAATCCTAATAGCTCTTTTGAAAGACCATCCGTATACTGCTCCACAATGGTTAGCGCATAGCTTTTGCCGCCCTTACGCTTTTTAGGATAGGCGATAACATCCGCTTCCTTCATCAGACGAAACGCTTTGACTGTGATAAGCTCAGGGTCTCCAGGCCCAATTCCTATTCCATATAAAGTTCCAACAGAGGCATTCACCTGATTATTTGTCAGTGTATTTTCTTGATTTTCAAGAGTTGTATTAGTCATGTTGCTCATCTTTATTCTCCTCCTTGGCTTTGTGTTTAGCAGTTATGATATAGACAGGATTTAACCCTTCAAGTCGGGTCAGATGTAAAATTGGTTTACTGCGCGACACCTGTAGCATTGTGACCGACACGTCAAAACCGACTGCTTTGCAAGCCTGCATCGCATCTGCTAAATTTTCAATGGTAACCGCATTGATTACTACACGTCCACCTGGACGCAGGCGTTTGGCGAATAACTGGACTAGCTCTGTCAGCTCGCCTCCGCTTCCCCCAACAAAGATAGCATCTGGATCAGGAAATTCGTCCATACCAGCAGGGGCTTTCGCATGGACTACTGTTATATCCGTACGAAACTTGTACATATTAGCGCGAGCATTTTCTAAATCTGGCTCATTCTTTTCTACAGCATACACAGCTCCTAAAGGGGCGAGTTTCGCTGCTTCTATCGCCACCGAACCAGTTGCTGTTCCGACATCCCAGACGATGCTATCAGGTTTTATCTGCAACTCAGCCAGACTAGCTACCCGTACTTCTTTTTTGGTAATCAGTCCCTTATCTGGTTTACGTTGAGCAAATTCCTCATCAGGAATGCCCAAGGTCCAATTCACAGGTGAGGCATTCTCTTTTCTTTTTAAAATCATTACATTCAAAGGATCGCACTCTGTCTCTGCCAATTCCACAAGCGTAAACCACCGACAGCGTTCTTCTTTATTTCCCAGCCGTTCAGCTACAAACGCTTCATATTCATCCATACCAAATCGCAGTAGATACTGAGCTACTTTTGCTGGAGTATTTTCCTTATCGGTTAAAAGAGCTACCTTGGACTTGCCATTAATACGCTGTGCTAATCCAAGCATCGGACGACCGTGTACACTGTCGATATGAGCATCTTGCCAAGCTTCCTTCATTTTGCTAAAGGCAAGTTGCAAGCTACTCAAATGCGGCACCACTTGCACGACATCACGACCGAGTTTACGGGTAAGTAAACCTCCAATCCCATAAAACAATGGGTCTCCAGAAGCAAGCACTACAACCTCTTTACCTGCTTCTAACGCTTGTTTTATTTCGCCAATTGCTGCTAGCACACCACTTTTTAACGCATAGCGTTCACAGTCAAGGTCTGGGAAAAATGCTAAATGTCGTTCTCCCCCTACCAGCAATTGCGCTTGTTTGATTAGATCAACAGCCTGGGGAAATAACCCTTGAGCCCCATCATCCCCGATCCCGATTATCGTTACCTGTGTCATCTACTACCGCCTTTCCCAACAGTTCGCCTTTCAATGTGGTGAGCACGGTTTCTATAACCATGCCTCCCCCGACGTGCTTATTGATTTGTTCGGAGCATTTGTATGCCAATAATTCAAAAAAAGCGGAGTGTCCCGCTTGGCTCATGATTTCGCCCACCTGCATGGCCGTGTTGGCTCTCTCAATTTCTGCTATATGTTCTTCACTTGCACCTATTTCTCTGGCTACCTCCGCCAAAAATTGAAAATCAACAGAAGATCCTTTGGAATGCACCATCATTGCTCCTTGGGCAACCTTAGACAATTTACCCATCATCCCAACCATGGCAATGTGTGTAAATCCTTGTTTTTTGCCAATGAGTGCACTAAATCCCACGAAATCTCCCATTTGAATAAACGATTCTTCTGCCCAATCCGGATACAGTTCCATCGCTGTTTTTTCACTACGACCACCGGTTGTAATCGCAATCGCTTGGCAATTACTTGCCTTAGCTACTTGAATAGCCTGAGCTACCGATGCTTTGTAAGCAGCCGTTGAAAATGGCACGACCGTTCCTCGTGTTCCCAAAATGGAAATACCACCAACGATTCCCAGCCGTCCATTCAGTGTTTTCTTTGCAATCTCTTCTCCGTTCGGCACTGAAATGACAACGCTGACACCACGACCCTCTAAATCATGTTGATCTAAAAGCTCTTGGACAACACCTTTAATCATTTTACGTGGAACAGGATTAATAGCTGCTTCACCCACTGGAATCGGTAACCCCGGCTTTGTAACTCTACCGACACCAATTCCGCCATCCAAATGAATGCCACTATCATCATGCCAAGAAACACGTGACAAAATAAGGGCCTTATGAGTGGCATCTGGATCATCACCACCATCCTTGATGATACCAGTCTCCACCCAATTCTCTCCTCGTTCCTGAGATACCATCTGGAACGTAACCCGATCCTTATTAGGCAAAAGAATTTCCACCTCCGAAACTTCTTCCCCACTAAGTAAGGCTAGCAGGGAAGCTTTCGTGGCGGCGGTAGCGTTGGAACCTGTTGTATATCCGTGACGAAGTGGCTTCTCATTTTCTGCCTCCGCTACCTTTGCATTAGTCATGCACGCTCGCTCCGTTCTGTTGCTAGAATGGACAACGCATTAACCGCGGCCACAGCAACTGGGCTACCGCCTTTGCGATCCAAATTCGTAATAAATGGAATATCTAGCTTCGCTAATTCCTCTTTAGATTCGGCTGCGGACACAAATCCAACAGGTACGCCAATAACCAATGAAGGGTTGGCCTTGCCCTCTTTCACAAGACGAATCAATTCGAGTAAAGCAGTCGGAGCATTCCCAATAGCATAGATACCACCTTTAATTTGGCTCGTAGCTTTGCGAATAGAGATGATGGCACGAGTTGTATTCTCGGCTTTAGCCTGTTCCATTACATCAGCATCAGAAATATAAACATGTACATCTCCACCAAACGCCTTTAGACGTGGCTTACTAATACCTACTTGAACCATTTGAACATCTGCAATAATTGGCTCACCAGCTTGAATAGCGCGAATTCCAGCTTCTACTGCATCTGGATGGAACTGCATGCTACGTCCTAAATCAAAATCGGCCGTTGCGTGAATGACACGCTGTACCACACGATACTGGTCATCCGTAAATGGATGTGGGCCTAGCTCCTCTGTAATCATTTCAAAACTTTTCGATTCAATTTCTTGTGGTTGAATCGTTAATGGTTTGAATTCCGTATGAAATTGCGATGACATATTATAACTCCCCTTCTTTTCCCACGATATTTTTAGATCGTAGCGTGTGTTTTTATCGCTTTCAAAACGCTATCAAATGTGTGATGCGTTTCTCCGTACACGAGTTTAGGTCTGTCAATCATAATGGTATAGATGCCAAGCTCTAGGGCTGCCTCCAGCTTTTCATCCACAGCGCCTACCTTACCGCTTTCTTTTGTAATCATTGTAGTAACACCAAATTGAGTATACAGAGCGGCATTCAATTCTTTAGAAAAAGGACCTTGCATAGCAATGATATTTTTTTGCTCTACACCTAGCTCTTCACACTTTTCCATATTGTCTTTACGTGGCAGCATTCTTGCGATCAAACGAATCTCAGGATCACCTAGTAAATGCTTGGTAAAAGTACCGAGTGTTTTACTTCCAGTGGTTAGCATAACCACGCCTTTTCTGCTTTTTGCTTCCAATGCTGCTTGTTCATAATTTTCCACCAAGAGCACACTAGGATGATCAACATAACTACGGGTCTCCCTCTCAAAACGAATGTAAGGGAGCTGTAATTCTTCTGCGCATGCCATAGCATTTTTAGAAGCTTCCTCTGCAAAAGGATGACTCGCATCCACAATAGTTGTGGCCTTCTGTTCCTTGGCTAAGGCAATCATATCCGCTAGTGGCAATCTTCCTACACGCGTGGCGATACCTTCTTCCTCCAAGCTTTTTGCAGCAGAATCGGTGACAACCGTTGCCAGTAGATCAATGCCTGTTGACTTCAAAAGAACAGCCAATTCGCGTGCATCACTTGTTCCTGCCAAAAACAGGATCATACACGTACCCCCCGTTTATCGTTAGCTTCTGTAGCTTGCGACTCCTTGCTACAGGATGGTTGTTCCTTTTTTGGTACCGGGGTATGACTATGCCCATTTGTATGGTGATGATCATGGTCATGGTGGTGATCATGGTCATGGTGGTGATCATGGTCATGATGGTGATCATGGTCATGATGGTGATCATGGTCATGATGGTGATCATGGTCATGATGGTGATCATGATCGTGGTGGTGATGATCGAATACAGCAAGTTTTCTAAATTGACAAAGATCACAGTTGGCTAATGCCCGTCCTTGTAGTGCTTCCACAGAGCGATCTACCACAATTTGTTCTAGCAATTCATGGAATCCTAACGCCTCGCTCATCGATGCTTGTATATCAGGGAACTCCTGATGAAACTGTTGTAAATTCTCTTCTAGACGCTTTAACAGAATACCCGTAAATAACAAATAAGGAAGGACATAAATTTGCTTAGCTCCTTGTCTTACACAACGAACTAACCCTTCTTCCACTGTTGGATAGGTAACGCCCATGTACGCCACTTCAACGTTACCTACCCCTGTGCTCTCCCACAACAAACGAGCTATTTTACATAGGTCACTGTTTGCGTCCGAGTCACTACTCCCACGACCTACTAACAGAATGGCACTATCCTTGTTTGCCTGTTCTAGTGGAGTATATGTGGTTGTATTTTGTAAACGATCCCGCAAAATTTGCACCATATCTTCATGGACACCTATAGGGCGACCATAGCGAAAATCGACATGTGGATATTTCGCTTTAGCTTCATCTATTTCATGGGGGATGTGTAGTTTTGCATGGGCCGCTTGAAACAGCATTAATGGTACCATTGCTACAGTGGTAGCCCCGCGCTCTACTATTTTTTGCACCCCTTGCATAATGGTTGGTCTGGTTAACTCCAAGAAACAAGTCTCATACAGTGTTACCTCTGTTTGTTCCTTTAACAACTCAGTAACTCGCTGTGTAAACTGTAGAAGATGCTCATTTCCCTCGGCATCTCTGCTACCATGACCGATAAAAAGTATTCCGTTCAAAGAATTCCCCCCCTTAATCTCCACACGGTTCTTCGATTTGCAACGGCGCTATGAATTCCTGATAACGATATTCAAGTACTTGCCCTGTACGTTTAAAGAATTTATGGAATCGTTCATCGATATGACCTTTTACCTTATATTCATCCACAATTCGTTCTACAAGACCAATAATTTGCTCTTCCGGTATTCCCTCAGCAATGCGTTGTCCAGGATGTGCATTACGCCCAATACGTTTACCACCTAAAAACACATCATATGCACCACGTCGATACACAAGACCAATGTCTTCCATAACCGCACCATAGCATGCCATTCCGCAGCCGTTAAAACCAATTTTTAAATCTTTAGGCACAGCTAGACCATCCAATCGTCTGCCTAATTCTTCAGCTACGGGTATGGATTCATCCTTTTCTAAATCACAAAAATCACATGCTTTTACCTGTGCACTAGCTCCGATCGGAAACAACTGAAAGCCTACTGCTCTTAATTGTTCTGTTACTTTTTGTGGATCTACCTGAGGTAATCGGAGAAGAATTTGATGCTCAATGCTATACATCATTTCTCCGCCATCTTTAGTCAAATCTGCCAAGAGTCGCATTTGCTCAGAGGTAAAATTCTTGCGCGCTACGCCAGGCGAAACGCCTAGCTCTAAAATATCAACAACTCCGCTAAACGGACGTGGTGGCGGAGTGATACCCTGATTAAGCTCTAAGGCTGTCTTTTCATCAACACACGCAAGCGCTTCCATCGCTAGCTGAAAAGCTTTAACCGCTTGTTTAGGAGCTTGAAAGCTCTCCGTTTCTACCTGAAAAGAGTTTTCAGGTACCTGCTCTACTTCCCCAGAGAATTGCCTGGGATTTGAAAGGGCTTCCATTGTCGCTAATGGTGTTGAGTCAGAAACTTGAGCTTCTTGTATTGTAGCTTGTGGTGACGTCGCTACAGTCACTCCACCAGTTGGTTGTCCTTGTTCAGAAGAAGAGCCAGATAACAGATTTCCATTCTCAGGCTGACTGTGAAGCGCCCAAGGCTCTGCCTTCTCCTGTAAACGTTCATGAGGTTTTAGCGGTTGATCCATACGATTTAACGTATATTTACGTTGATATCCGCGTGGTGTAATGATTTTTTGGTCGTAAACAAAAGTGGTCGTGTTTCCGATGATTACCGTTGTCAACATTCCAATTTCATGCTGCAACATGTCTGCAAGAGTTGTAATTACAACATGCTCACGGTCTCGGTAGGCGCTTTTCACGATTCCTACAGGCGTATCAGGAGAACGATATTTTAATAAAATTTGCTGTGTTTCTACAATTTGTCGTGTACGACGACCACTGCGAGGGTTATACAACGCAATTACAAAATCAGCAGAAGCGGCTGCTTCCACACGCTTAGCGATCGTTGCCCACGGTGTAAGATGGTCACTCAAGCTGATTGTGCAAGCGTCGTGCATGATTGGAGCACCTAATAAAGAGGCGCAAGATTGAATTGATGAAATCCCAGGTACAACCTCTACCTTCACCCCAGTGGATTCTTTCCAGCCTTTTTCTACAAGTACTTCATAGACTAATCCGGCCATGCCGTATACTCCAGCATCCCCACTAGAAATAACGCCAACAACTTTACCTAACTCAGCCAATCTTACCGCTTCTTGAGCACGACTAACCTCTTCTGTCATCCCAGTACGTACGACACTTTTTTCTGAGATTAGTTCTCTAATTAAATCTACATAAGTGTTGTAGCCAATTACCACTTCGCATTCTAGGATAGCCTCTTTTGCGCGATGCGTAATGTGATCATGATGTCCTGGTCCAAAGCCAATTAGTAGAATTTTTCCTTTATCCATCTACTCCAAGCCCCCTATCCTTATTTGCAATCGACCTTACATTTTTATACAATAAAAAAAACAGCACTTCCCCCCGTCTGACTTACGTGAGAAGTGCTGTTATGATGAGCTTGTTATTTTTTGAAAAGGAGTGTCCCCTTCTGTAGCAAAACTGCTCTCATAACACCTCCCCATCTGCCGTAGGTCTGGCGGTGTTGTTAGAATAAAGAGGGTAGCCTGACTCATGGATCGCATCCTGCTCCTTTTCGCCTCCTGAATATTTGTTATATCCAGTGACAAAAGCGGGCTCTCCAATTACAGTGGCGGGACCGTGTTGGATTTTCACCAACTTCCCCATGTGAATCGTTTCTCAATGTAACAATTCCTTTATTCCCAAGCTTATGTGATTACTTCTATCATAATCCAATTTGCATTTTATTGTCCATACTTTTCTGTCTAGCCCACTCGGGACTGGACAAGAAGTAAAAGAAGATCGTATACTGACATACTATTAGAAATCTTCTATTTTTATGCAAAGACAAAAACATATTTGAATAAACAGTATCATATTTAACATATTATAGAAAGGTTGTTAAAACATGTCCCTCTTAAACACATTACAACAGCGTCAAGCTATACGTGCCTACGATGGTCGCGATGTAGAAAAGGCAAAGATTGAGCAGTTACTAGAAGCAGCTGTACTAGCACCCAATGATCGCTTGCGAGAACCTTGGCATTTCTATGTTATTCAAGGCGCTGCTAAAGAACGATTTAACCAACTAGCACAGGATTTCTTACTTGAACGCTTTCCTACCAAACCTCATTTAGTAGAAGAGTCCATGAAAAATGTTCTAGCTACCCCTCTCATTATAATCGCTACATCACAAATCGTAGACGGAGACGAAGCTTCCTCGCTTGATAATGATTACGCTGTAAGCTGCGCTATCCATTCTATGTGGCTGATGGCGTCTGAGCTAGGACTAGGTTTTGTGTGGCGTACGCGCGGTGTAGGTCTAGCAAGAGATGAACGTCTCAAAGCATTCTTATCCCTATCCGATCAAGAGAAGGTGATTGGTTCGTTATTCATTGGCTATCCAACTGACGAAGCCACACCTCGTACTACTCGCAAGCCTTTTGCACAGAAAACAACCTGGGTCGAGTAAGAATATGGCATAATTGAAAAGGTTACATTTTTCCCCGCTTTGTTGTAACATTTTCCTCTCCTGCTACGTATTATTTTTATAGTAGGTGATGATACATATGACAAATCACATGACTTTTGCCATAATGGTAGGCTTGTGTGCGACAGCGGGACTTTTTTTATTTCGACGCGCTGTGACGAGTGGGGATCGTCAGCAAGGTGGATTCTGGATTAATGGCCTAGCTATCGCTATTGCAACTTTGCTGGTTTTGTTCTCAAGCGCCATCGTCGTGTTCCTATTGGTTACGATTCTCTGGACAGTCGGCTTTCTGTTTCCTATGTTTGTCGACAAATCTGATTTCTGGGTACTCGTTTCCTTTGCGGGCGTCTCCTTTTTCATGTTAATGCTGTACGAACTCATTCTTGAACCAGTCCTTTTATACATAATGCAAAGACTACATATCTCAAGAAATTGGAAATTGATACCTGAAATTTTAGCAACTACCTTTATTTTTTATCTCGTGCATACCACATGGATTCCCGGTGTTTTGTTAACTCCATTAACTCCCTTATTTGTTGGTATCCTGGCTGTAACAGTCGATTATTTTTTAGAATGCATCATGGGTGAAAGAAGATAAAACATAGACACGACAAAAAGCACCTCTTTGTGCGCGAATTTCGCAGCACGACAGCAGGTGCTTTTTATCTGTCCTTTCATTGGACAAAAAGGCGCTTCTGCTAGATACAGAAACGCTCAATCTGTTCTTACATTCTTTTTTATATGTATGTTCTACCGTTTTACAACATGTGCACTTAGCGTGTTGTTCCTGTTTTGCCCTGTTTCTTCTGCTGTAAGCGGTACTGAGTAGGTGTACAACCTGTTTCCTTCTGAAAAACAGCGGCAAAATAGGCACTATTGCGAAACCCTACTCCGCTTGCAATCATTGAAACATTTCGATCTGTTTCTAGTAGTTGCTTCTTCGCTTCATCCATTCGGATGCGCGTTAAATATTTGCCGGGTGTTATCTTCATGCAACGAGAAAAACAACGCTGCAAATAAAAAGGACTCACATAGAGACGTGACGCCATTTCACGCAGAGTTACGGGTTGGTTATAGCAATCGTGAATCATCTCTAGCAGACGGGTTGCCGCATCTTCTTCCGCCGATTTCCATGTTGGTTCAGATGGTCTACACCGCTTGCAAGGACGAAAACCTGCAGCAATGGCATCGGACGCCGCATAATAAATCTTCACATGCTCTCTTTTGGGTGTCCTTGATTTGCATGACGGTTTGCAAAAGATCCCCGTCGTGCTAAGGCCATAAAAGAATAGTTGATCATAATTTGGATCGCATTCTACTATAGCCTTCCAGAACTCCTCTTTCATCCACGATCCCTCCTAGCCTTCAATCTTCAGTATAACGTAATGTTTTTACTTGTAGTAAGCAACCAAGAATAAAAGAGCAAAATTTCGATAGTTTTTTCTTAATTTCACAATTATGTAACTTTTTCCAATACATAAGGTTGTTCCATTTCTTGTTTTTCTTGATCAATTTACTAACAGAACATTCTTTATTTTACTGATACTAAAAAAGCTAAGAGAAGGAAGCAAGCCCCTTCTTTTAGCTTTTTTACAAATTACTTTATTATATACGTCGATAAGCGCCCGCATTCTGCTGAAACAATTGAGGTGCCCTATTTGCCAGTAATGTAACTACTAAAGCCGTAATCACATACTCAGGTATCAAATAGGTCGCATTATATATGAGGGAATAAAGCGTTGCAGGTGTTCCTTCCGGGGCATAGCTACCAAACCAGACAGCCCCTGAAGTCGTACGGATAGCCAGACATAACGCGATTCCGACTAGTAATCCACCCCAGATGGATGCAATTTTTGTTGCTTTGTTTTGCGTCTTACTAGCGTACAGGAACGCACCAAAGCCTAGCATGGCATATGAGAAGGGATAGTCTAACAACATTTGAATAGGATGCACCATCTCGCCGCCAAAAAAGAATTTAACCATGCCTACCAGCGCACCTGTGATTAAACCTGCTACCCAACCACGGCGAAAAGCCAATAAGGCTATGGGTACCATTACCAAAGAAACGCTCCCACCTTGAGGCATAGCAAACAATTTTACCTTACTTAAAATAACAGCAATCGCTGCCATGATAGCTATTTCCATCATGATGACCAATCGTGTTCGTGACATTTCTTCTCCTCCTCGTTCTGATGCAATATGTATGTAAGCAGCAGAAATAGAAAGGGTCCAACTCAAGTTTTTATAGACCAAAAATAAAAATAAGGGCAAATTGTATCTCCTAGTTGGTTGTGAAAAAGGTGTTTTTGATGTTTTACACACAAAAAAACCACCCTTAGACGGATGGTTCTCAACTCGGCGATACAACCCCATCTCGACGATAGAGCTACAGCTTTCGCACTTGAAGTCAGCTACCTCTCCCTCCGCTGGCATTACCCAGTTCAGGTTCTACGGTTAGTAACGCATTCTGTTACAATCTCAGCCGTATTTGCTCGGCCCCCGTTTAGTACACGCTTATTTCGTTTTTCAATGTTACAAATTCAAGTAATACCATAACATATTACGAATGTTTTGCAAAGCACATCTTTGATGCAACGTTTTTTCGTTGCTACTGCCTTTTTTCATGATTATAGGTTATGACTTTGCTTCTACCAATACAGAAAAATTAGGTTGAATAAGTAGAAATGTTTACAATATGTATTGGAAAAACAGAAATTGAGTAGGCCGAGGTACCCACCTTTCACGCTATGAATAGTATGTAAGGCAAAAGCCTAAAAAGCCTGCTACTCCGGCACCAACACACTCCCCCTGACATAGGATAAGGTGACTGTATCCCTCAACCTTGTTCCTGTAGAGCCCACAAGGAGGGGTGGCACGTTTTGAAGAGTAGCGACCAAAGTAAACCGTTATTAACTAATCGCGAAAGAGAAGTGTTTGAACTCCTGGTCCAAGACAAGACCACAAAAGAGATAGCAGGACAGCTCTTCATCAGCGAAAAAACAGTCAGAAATCACATTAGTAACGTCATGCAGAAATTGGGCGTGAAAGGGCGGTCACAAGCCGTAGTAGAATTGGTGAGGCTTGGCGAATTAAAAATTTGACCGCTCGAGTGAAATACCTCCCTTTTCTTCAAATATTTGAAGAGAAGGGGGGATTTTTTCATTCCCTTAGACATAAGGGGTCCGATTATATGCTTCTTCATATCGCTTCTTCATTCCATTTACAATTAGAGTAAAACCTAAAATCGCAAACATAAAAGCGGTTAACGGAGCAAAGAAAATCCATTGCTTGGCTTGTAGGAAAGCACGTGCTTGTCCAATTAATCCAGCCCATTCATACGTTTTAGTTAAAAAAATACTCGGATCAAATTGCTGAATCGTCCCACCGATAAACAGGTTAAAAATACCCAATTGTCCCATCAAAGTCATAACCCCGATAATCTCCATAACAAAAAGCATCATAATCTGCTCTTTTAGTTGAGGAAGGATATGCCTGAGCATAATGTGATTTTTGCTAGCCCCAATAGAAATGGCTGCTGTGACAAAATGAGCTTCCTTCAACTGCTCTGTTTTTTGACGAACTGATGATACAACACTTGGAATACCTAGCACTGATACAACTATAGTAAAAATCATCACTAAGTCAAACGAAGATAAAGGTGAATTGATATTAATGCGGTACAGCAGAAAGTATACTGGTAAAAACAGCGGCACATGGCCCCACGCATTCTCTAGACTGAGCCACCATCTCTGTGGACGATCTGCCATTCCTATTTTGAGTCCGATGATCATTCCTAACATAACTCGCAACAAGGCACAAGCAATCGTAACAAACAGCGTATATCTTGCACCATATAACAAGGAAGTTAGCATATCATGTCCCCATTTATCTGTTCCAATTGGATATTTCTCTGAGGGTGGCAATGGTGGTGAAACGATGACTTGCGTACCATTTACCTCTACATATTCGGCTCGTACCTGAAAGTCTATATCATACGGAGCAACCATTGGTCCAAAAATAGCAACAATGAATAGCACTGATACAATAAAGAAACCCAACCATAATGAAATTCTACCTTTTTGCTTATTCATAAATAAACCCTCGCTCGAACAAATATAGGAAAAAACGAATAATGGCATAGGCTAGACCTGTGATCAGTAACAAAATACACAAACCAATCACAACTATATTAAATTGGTATGTGCCGAAAATAAATCTAGTGATTCCTGACACATTTAGAAGATACTCCACAATAAACAAATTAGTCACAGAAATCGAGATCGCTTTCTTTAGATCAGCAATAAAAAACGGTTTTATATTTTTATACATGTGGTGCAATTGAACATGGAATCCACCGAGCCCCTTAGCAACCGCGGTCCGTACGTAATCTTCTCCCCCGACCTGCTTGTATTTTAAATCAACTAGCTTCACTAAATACAGCATGGGTCCAATCGATAGAACCAAGATTGGAAACCAAATCCTTGAAAAATCCTTGCTTAACGGTGAGATGGTAAGTAGACGGACACCCGTTGTTTTATAGATCGTAACCGTCAAAAATAAAAAGAATAAAATTAAAATAAAATCAGGAATAATGGAAATGAAATCAAGTACTTTTTTTATCCACGTAATAATCCGCCACCTGTGTAGAAACAATCCGAACAGAATACTCACAATGATAGAAACGAGTAAACTGGACAGCAAAAGAATAAATGATTGTTTGGCAAAAGGAAAAATATCTTCTGAAATATTACGTATATTGGCACCAGATGTATATTGTCCTAAGGTTCCCTGAGAAACATCGTGTATAAGAGCCCCTGTTTGTAGGATTACGTTTTCTGGGGTTATGAACAATAATCCGTCTTCATTAATGGCAAGCATCTGTGGTAACCCTGCCATTATTATCACTAGAATAAGCATGATTATTATTTGTTTTAAAAATTTGAACAATTCTTACACCTCCACTTTGTAAAGAGCGTACTATATCATGAATCAAACTTCCAGACCACTCCATATATTTTATTTTTATTTATGACTTTTCTATCAAAATAATAAAAAGGCGCAAAGGTTATAAATAACCTAGCGCCTCTATCATTTTAGTCTAGCACCTCTCCATTACTAGCAATGACATTTTTATACCAGTAGAAACTTTTCTTTTTCAATCTTCTCAGCGTTCCCCTTCCTTCATTATCTTTATCTACATAGATGAACCCGTAACGTTTCTTCATCTCAGCAGTGGAGGCACTAATTAAATCAATTGGTCCCCATGTTGTGTAACCAATCAGGTCAACACCATCGGCAATCGCTTCTTTCATTTCAGCAATATGATCCTTTAAGTAAGCAATACGATAATCGTCCGCAATGACGTCCCCTTCTTCCACAACATCAACTGCCCCTAATCCATTTTCAACGATAAACAGTGGTACCTGATAACGATCGTACAAAATATTAAGTGCGATACGTAGACCTTTCGGGTCGATTTCCCATCCCCAATCTGTTGCTTTCAAGTACGGGTTTTTCACTCCGCCCATGATTAGATTTCCATCTGTTGCGCCAGCTTTTTCAGGGGTTACTGTTGCAGTTCTACTTACATAGTAGCTAAAGCCTAGATAATCTACTTTATACGTGCGCAGTAGCTCTTCGTCGCCTTCTTCTATGACGATTTGAATATCATTTTCAACAAAATAGCGCTTCGTATAGGATGGATAGTAGCCTCTCACTTGAATATCGGTAAAGAATAATGTTTCCCGATCTGTTATAAATGCTTTCCATACATCTTCTGGATTACTTGTTAGTGGATAGGTTGGCAAATATGCTAGCATGCAACCAATCTGAGCATCAGGAATGATCTCGTGGCATGCTTTTACAGCCAAAGCGCTTGCAACAAACTGATGGTGAGCCGCTTGATACATCGTATTCTTCTCGTTCTCACCTTCTGCAAATACAAGTCCGCCACCCGTAAACGGTGCATGTAGCACAACATTAATCTCATTGAAAGTCATCCAGTATTTCACTTTATCTTTGTAACGTTTAAAGAGTGTTTTAGCAAACCGTTCATAGAATTCAACTAACTGACGGTTTCTCCATCCCCCATATTGCTTCACCAGATAGAGAGGCATCTCATAATGAGAGATCGTTACTACCGGCTGAATACCGTGCTTACGAATTTCATCAAACAAATTATCATAGAATTTCAATCCTTCTTCGTTTGGCTCAAGTTCGTCACCATTCGGGAAAATTCTTGTCCAAGCAATCGAGGTACGGAAGCATTTGAAGCCCATTTCTGCAAACAAGGCAATGTCTTCTTTATAGCGATGATAAAAATCGATAGCTTCATGATAGGGATAGAACCCTTTCATTGATTCATCATGCGGGTACATAATGCCTCGAGGTGACACATCTGCTGTTGAAAGTCCTTTACCACCCTCTTGGTATGCACCTTCAAGCTGATTAGCTGCTACCGCTCCTCCCCATAGAAAGCCTTCTGGAAATTTCTTCACGATTTGCTTCATAACTTGTTTCCTCCTTATAAGTAGAATTGCATCTATGCAAAATTTTGTTATAAACACAGGTTGTAGATCATCATGTAATCCCCCTTATACACGCAGGGTGAGCAACAGCTCTGTCTCTTTCATTTCAGCTTGAGTCGAAGGTTGGATCTCTGGATATTGATCTGTATTCGTGATGATCACAGGAGTTATTGTCTCAAAGCCTGCCTGTCTAATCTCATGAAGATCGAATTCGATGAGCAACTCACCTACCTTGACCTGCTGACCTGTCTGTACATGGGCTGTAAAGTGTTTACCCTCTAATTTAACGGTATCAATTCCAATATGAATCAATACCTCTGCTCCCTCATCACTGATTAATCCTATGGCATGCTTCGTATTAAAAATCGAGACAACAGTCCCATTCACTGGCGAGACAACACGTCCCTCCGCGGGTTCAATTGCTATTCCTTTTCCCATAATCTCTCTGGAAAAGGTAGGATCGCTTACTTCTTGTAATGGATGAACAACTCCAGCTAATGGACTGTAAATCTGTTCACTTTTAACAAGTGTATGTCCTATTTCCACTACTTTTTCTATCTCTATCATGTCTTCTGTCTCTCTCGATTCTTCCTTAGCTTCGTTGCTTGGAATATCAACAAATCCCAGAAGATATGTCACAACTGCTCCGACAACAAAGGCAATGAGCATACCAATAATCGCATACCAGAACGTTTCGCCAATAAGGATAGGCAATCCAGGCAATCCTGCATTTCCTCCTACAATATACGCTTTCGTATTAAACAAGCTGATAAAGGCTCCACTGACGGCTCCACCGATTAACGCCGCGATGAATGGTTTTTTCAGTCTCATGTTGACCCCATACATCGCTGGCTCTGTAATACCCATCGTTGCTGTTATACTTGTAGACATGGCAATTGACTTAAATTCCTTGTTTCTTGATTTCAAGAATACCCCAAAGGCTGCTCCCGCTTGTGCTAAGTTAGCTACGAACATAATCGGAAGAATGTAATCGTAGCCAAGCTGAGCGACGGTACCAATCATAATCGGTATAAGCGCATAGTGCATGCCAGTAATAATAATGAGGGACATCGTTCCACCAAGTAGCACACCTGCAAACAATCCTGCATGATCAAACAACGCGGTAATCCCTGAGGCAAGTCCATTTCCGATAATAGTTCCAATTGGTCCAATGGCAATGAGCATAAGCGGTACCACAATGAGCAAGGTAATCATGGGTACTAAAATCAGCTTCATTGATTTATGAACTGCTTTATCTACTGCTTTTTCCACATAAGATGCCAGCCAGATCGTAATGACGATTGGAATAACCGACGAAGCATAGGTAACGGCTGTTACCGGCATCCCAAGAAAGCTTGTATTTTGACCTGTTCCTAACAAGGCTGTCAGTTGAGGATGAAGGACAGCAGCTGCGACAGAAACAGCAACGAAAGGATTATTCCCAAATTTATTTGCCGCACTAAATGCTAAGATAAGCGGTAGGAAGTAGAAAGCACCGTCTCCAATCGCATTTAGTATCAGATAGGTACTATCGTCTGGCGACATCCAGCCAAAGGTTGCCGCTAGAGACAAAAGACCTTTAATCATCCCAGCACCAGCTATGGCTGGTAGAATCGGTGTAAATACCCCGGCAATTACATCAAAAATAGCACTTATCGGGTTTTGCTTCTTTTTCGGAGCCTTATCATGTCCTTGTTTCGTAGTTACATCGGTACTCTTCATGATCTCTTTATAAACCTGCGCCACATCGTTACCAATGATTACCTGAAATTGACCTCCACTCTTCATGGTACCCATGACACCTTTTGTCTTTTCCAGCATCTCTTTATTAGCAAGCTGATCGTCATGCAAGTTAAAGCGTAATCTCGTCATACAGTGGGTGACATGTGCAATATTTTCTTTTCCTCCAACAAGCGCTACAATTTCTTTTGCTACTTTTTCCTGATCCATAGAAAAACACATCCTTTTCCTAACATGACTGAGATAAAGGCAATGCACTTGTTCAAATGGGCCCAATTGATCAAAAGATTCACATCATCTCATAAAAAAAACCCAAACATCTACCCATGTATCGACAACATAGTCGCACATGAATAAACATTTAGGTTTTGCCTGGCTTACAGTAACAATCCTAGTAGTATGAAATTTAAAAAAACCTAAATCGCTGTCCACATAAATGAACAACCATTTAGGTTTTGCCTGCTTAACCAGTAACAATCCTAATCAATAAGAACTTGTCTTATGAAGTTACTTATAAAATATCATGCTCTTTTATAAATGTCAACGCTTTCATTCTTACTTTTTATTTACCACTCGATGAATGTGGATTGTTAGATAAAGCACTTCCTCATTCGTCAACTCATGCTTATATTCCTTAGAAATGTATCGCTTGATCTTCTTCGTACACTCATAAGCTTCCTTATACTTGCTCTTAACCATCTCATATAAGAAATCATCGCTACTCTCCATGTGAGCTTCCTTGCACAGGCGTTGAGCAAAAAACTTTAAATGTGTGATAAACCGATAATAATGCAACGATTCCTCGTCCACTTCGATATTGAAATGATATTTAACGATATTTAAAATCTCCTGCATCACCTTCGTAATGGTAACAATCGTTGGCATTTCTTCATTTAGTTCAGCATTTACAATGTGTAAAGCAATAAACCCGGCCTCATCATCAGGCAATGTAACTCCCAATTTCTGATTGATCTGTTTGATTGCCTTTTGTCCAACTGAAAATTCATCTTGATACAACCTTTTGATCTCCCAAAGCAATGCATTTTTAATATCTAATCCGTCCCTGTTTCGCTGAATAGCAAAATAAATATGATCAGTAAGGGAAACGTAAATGCTTTCATTTAACTTTTTGCCCAAGCTCATTTTTGCATAAGTAATGATTTCTTCTGAGATTTCCATATACTCCATCGGAATTTCATAAAGCAACGTTTTAAACTTCTCGGAGATATCCTTATTTTCTAATGTGAAAATTTTCTCGATCTTTTCTTCTTCAACTGTATCACCTGGTCGCTTCTGAAAGGCAATCCCTCTGCCCATTATAACCAGTTCTTTCTTTTGATCGTTGTATACGCTGATCACATTGTTGTTAATAACCTTGGCTATTTTCATGCTAATGATCCTCCCTTAGGCTGAAACAAATGCTTATCAGAATCGCTCCTAATCTTTTTTTGATCGTACCTTTCTTTTCAAACGAGGTCAATGGAAAATGAATAGTGAGAAAAAAGCCCGATCACCATACTGATCGGACTCTTTCTTTATCTTATTGCACTTATGCAGGAATCACGGGTTTTTTAGCTCGTTTGTGGGTCCAAATAAACACCCCAAGCACAATTATCAATAAAATACCTTGTGACAGCACTGTTTCCATGGTTGGAAATAACCCAATTCCTTCCCACAACGGCACCTGACTTATTGGATGGACAGGCAAGGATTTGGTGATTTGTAATGCATGTACACTGACTCCAACAATCTTGAAAGCTAGCGCATAGATAACAACTGTGGCCGTCGTAAAGAATAATCGAATCGGCAGTTTTACACTGTAACGAATAAGTACAAACCCAACAACCACTAAGATAGCTAGCGCTAGGGCAATTCCCGCTAGCAATTCTTTCATCGTAATGGATGGAGCCAACCCGATATAGAAAATAACTGTTTCGGCGCCTTCACGGAAGATCGCTAGAAAACTAACGGTTGCCATGGCCCATAGTCCGCCCTTAGCAACTGCTGATTCTACCTGACCTTTAAGATAGACATTCCAATTTTGAATGTTGGATTTATTGTGTAACCAGTTCCCTACCAGCACCATCATTACAACAGCCGCAATTCCGAAAACTCCTTCTAAATATTCACGGCTAGCACCTGCTGTCGCTTGTGAAAAGAATATCTGGATACCAACAGCCAACAAACCACTACATATAATTCCGACACCCACACCTGCCCAAATCCATTTTTGTTGATGGGCGTGGTTTGTTTTTTTCAAAAAGGAGAGTAAGGCTGCCACGATTATTAAAGCCTCAAATCCTTCACGTAATAAAATCACCGCAGCATCCCACATATGATAAGAGCCACTTGACACATATGGAGCCAGATCAATCTGTAGCTGAGCCAATCGATCAGTTGCCTGTGAAGTCTTAGGAACCTTAGAGCTAAGTTCACTGATAGCTAGTGGAATTTCATTCTCTACTTTTGCATATAAGCTAGGTGCCCTCGTCATAATCTCACCTTCGACCAGTGGCCAAATCGTTAAAAATTGATTTAGGGTATCAATAGCAGTAGCATTATCATTGGCCCCTATAGCAGAGATTGAGGTCGAAAGCAAATCTAACAAGCTCTGAACAGAGTATGTCCCTTCTGCTGGGGCTTCTCCACTTGTTTTCCCATCTAAAAATGCTTGAATAGACTGGTGAAGTCCATCCATTTTTTCAGCTACCTTTTTCAAATCTAATGGTTCGGCATTTAACGCAATGCGTACAAAAGCCATTTGTTTCTCAATATCACCGTATGCCATGATACTTTTGTTTCGAACAATTAATTCGGCTCTCGTCCAATTTCTATCCAAGGATTGATAGGCCTTAAGCATCTCTGGTTGGCTTTGTTGGTTTACATCTTTTTGCCATTTTTCCAGCTGAGCTAGTACATCTTTTAGCTTCTGTTGATTTTCCTCTTTTTTTGGAGGGGCTATCGTTTCTTCGTAAGTTCTTAAGGATTTGGACAACTGCTGTAGACCAGCATAAATTGCCTTATCGTCCTTCGTCTCTTTCTGTAACTCTGCCTGCACGTACGCGATGGCGTTGTCCACCTCTTTTGCTTGTGGAATATCCGTTCTCTCTTTCGCCCATTCCCCTGCAAAAGTGGTGATTGTTGTCTCTACATGAGCCCAATCTTGCTCCTTCAGCTTCAAGAAAGCATCAGACATCGTGACAAAGAGACGATCTGTCGCTTCTGTAGCCCAGACCGGCATACTTGCCGCTACCAAAAAAGCAGCCACCATCAACATGGCCATGATACGCTGTTTACTCTTAGAAAACCACATGGGGCTCACAACTCCTACTCCTTATAGATCTACGTTACCGGAACAAGCCCTCACCTATATAGCTTCCCTTTTTTACCCCAGGGAAGCAAGCAAACAAACCACTTCCGCGATGAACAATATACTCGTTTAATTTATCATTCTTCGCCAAACGGTGCTGCATAGGGATAAATTGTTTAATCGGGTCTCTCTGGTAGCATAAAAACAGTAGACCAGCGTTGAGAGTTCCCGTTTTGCCATCCATACCATCTGCATATGAATAGGATCTGCGTAAAATTTTGATGGAACCATCTCCATGCGCAATTCTGGCATGGGACACATCTGGTAATTTCTCTGGCTGTAGTGGTTCAAACTCGTCTGTCCCTCCTAAAGGGGCACCACTAGCTCGATGTCGACCAAATGTCAGTTCTTGATCACTCAAATTGGTTCGATCCCAAACTTCAAGACGCATCTGAATGCGGCGATAAACCATATAGGAACCGCCTACCATCCAATCTGGTCCGTCATTAGGCTGTACCCAAACATGTTGATTAAGCTGTGCTGGGTCTTTCACATTAGGATTGCCTGTGCCATCTTTAAAACCAAACAGATTACGCACCGTTTCACCCTTTACATCAGCCTGCTTGGTACGTTGGAAACCCGCTTGGTTCCAACGCATGGTAGCGACACCTCTCGCTCGTCTTATGAGATTGCGCAACGCATGAAACGCCACCTGTTGATCATCTGCACATACCTGTACAACAATATCTCCACCCATCCATTCCGGCTGAAGAGCATCCTGTGCGAAATGTGGTAGTTCGATTAAAGCTTGCGGACGTTTCGCTTTAATCCCAAAACGATCTATACCGTCCTTCACAAAAAACTGAGCGCTTACGCCAAACGTAATGGTAAGCTGGGAAGCAGCAAGTCCTTCTGCTTCCCCCGTATCCACCGGAGGGAGATACTGACTTGTCTTCGTATCCTCCACTGGCAGACCTTGTGTCATGTTTTCTGTAGCTTTTGTCCAATTTTTAAAAAGGGCTATTACATCAGAGCGTTTGGTTGTAACTAAGTCAAAGGCTGCTACATATACAAAGTTTTGAACCTCTGTAGTAATGCCTGCCTGATATTCCCCGTAAAAGGGGACAATATCATCTTTCATACTACCTGATTTGTTTTTTGTCTTGGCCGAGTCACCTTGCAAATGGTTAGCTGCAGCAATGACACCGCCCATTCCACTTGCTCCAACTAAAAGTCCAAGTCCTCCAACCCCTACCATTTTAAGCATGTCTCGGCGAGAAAGCTTCGTCTCATTCTGATCAGAAGTTGTGTTCTGCTGTTGCTCGTGGTGTTTTTTCTCACGTTCTTCTTTCATAAATGCCTATCCCTCCAGCACAACACCAATTTTAGACAGTGGCTCGGCTAGTGCATCAATCGCTTGGCTAAGTTTTTTGACTTGATCTGGTTTTAGTTCGGTATAAGAAGCATACTCTTCACCTTGTTTGAAAGGTGCTAATAGTCCAAATACATCATCAAAGCGCTTTTTGATCTCATCTGATACTTTCTGATCCCTTGTTACCAAGGCAGGTTGAAGTAGCTCATAAATTTTTTGCGCCCCTTCTACATTGGCAGCAAAGTCATACAAGTCGGTGTGAGAGTAGCGCTCCTCTTCACCTGTTACCTTGGAGGATGATACCTCGTTTAACAAATCAACCGCACCTGTCACTAAAAGCTCTGGTATTACTTCTACTGTTTCCACTTTGGCACGCAATAACTTCACATCATTAAGCAACTGATCAGCCACTTTTTCATAGCCTTTTGTCGTTTTGTCTACCCATAGTCCTTGCTCTATCTTATGGAAGCCGCCCCATTCTTCTTTTGGTACGTCACCGTCACGAGCGTCAATTTTAGGGTCCAAGTCTCCCAAGGATTCTGCAATTGGTTCAATGCGCTCGTAGTACATGCGAGACGGAGCGTATAATTTCTTCGCTGTTTCCAAATCTCCTGTTTTTACAGCAGTAACGAATTTTTCAGTAGAAACCACAAATTGATCGATTTGATCAATAGAATATGTTCGATATGCTTCAGTTACACTTTTTAAAGCATCCTTTTTTTCTTCTACCTTTTGTGTAGCATCTGTTTGGGCAACCGGCTTATCTGCCTGTGTTGGCTGGGATTGTTGCGTGCATCCAAGAAGTGATGCACTCACTACAAATATTGTTGATAGAGTAAAAATAGACTTTTTCATGAAGAACTCCCCTTAATTGTTAGAAATAGAAATAAGTTCGTACCACATTATAATACGAATGATAATCATTATCAATAGATTTTTTACTTCCATTTTCAAAGTCCCGTAGCAGCGATTACGCCCGAGTAATAGCAGGGATCTTCTTAGAATGACATGATGAAATAAGGAAAGGAAGGGAATAAGCTTCTAATAGACTCATGCTCCTGTGTTGCATAAATCGCTACTGTTTTTCGCAAATCAAGAATTGGAACAGCTATTTCATGTTTACTTAATTGCCATATAGGAGTAGGTAACGAGCGGAAGGAAAAGACGACATTCCCAAAGCGACGACACTCTCGTAAGCAAGTGTCTTGTGAATACTCCTTACTCTCTTCTAACAAATGAATGGGTTCAAGACCAAACTGCTCAATCAAATGCATCCTGTCAGCTAAGTCCTTGCCATGTTTATAGGGAGCTGTCCGTCTTGGTGACAGGATTGGATAATGTTCAATGACATATTTCTCATGAATGCCATGATAAAACAAAAGCCTCACCTCTTTGTTATGAAAGAAAGAGCGACCATGATTTTGATGGTCACTCTTTTTTGATGGTATAAAAAGCATCCATTTATTCTTGCAGATTAGGCTTTATGCGTTGTGATTGTCATTTACTTCCCGTCACAATAGCCTGAGCCTTTGTCTCACGCCCTAAAAGATCGTGTGCCACTACCGTGATCGTCACTCTTCCTTCTTTTATCCGTGGGATTTCTAACAGAAAATCTCCTTGATCGCTTACATCACCATATAGGCGCTGATCACCATAGTAAAAGGATAGTTCTGTATTAGATTGCTTAACGACCCGCCCTCTCACCTGAAGGGTAGAGCCTGCTGTATCGTTATAGCTAGGTTTCGCGAAGCCCACAGAAAGAGGCTTAGCAGGAAGAGCCTTGTACGTAATACGTTTTTGATCCTGCATCACAACCACTGATCCTATCGTTGCGTCCGCATAGCATATAACAGCTTGGGTCGTCAGATTCTTCGCTTCGTCCATTGCCTCAACCAAAATTTTATTCTCACCATGCTTGAGAGCTATCTGATGCGAAAAGTATTTCTGAACAGGCTTCTCAATCTGATCCTCTTCCCAGCTTGCAATAATTTCACCATTAATTTTTATTCTTCCTTTGTAATTCATATCACGATACATCCAGCGAAGAGGAACCACGATCTTTTTGCTGGTAGCGTCAAACATAATATCCTCGTTACCATCGTTAACAAATTGCAAGACAGGTGGTGTTTTATCCACGATGATACGTTGCGTAAATTCACGGGTGTTACCAAACGCGTCTGTCACTTTATAGGGCACATATTGTATCCCCTCTGGCAAGTCTAGTACAGTCTGAAATCGACCGTCTTGCTCCACTTTCACAGATTGTTCTCTAATGGTCAGCTTAACCCGATTCATCATATCTTCACCCGTTACCGTACCACGAATAGCCACATGATTTTGATTGCTAACCATGATTTGTTGAAAGATCTGATCAGGAAACTCGATGCCCGGTGGTGTCATATCACTTTGTCCATTGATATGAGTATAGGAAGTGTTACCAGCGTAATCATAGGCAACCAGCGTCATTTTTTTGTGTGGCTGGCTAACTACTGTTTGCGTAATAGTCGGTGCATAGGGTCCCCCTGTTTTTTTCCCGTCTACATACAGCAGATAACCCTGAATATCCTTATCTTTCGTCTGCCACTGAAGTTTATTTTTATTTAGCTGTGCCGTGATTTGTGGCGCTTGGCGATCCACACGAACAGGTAGCGTAAGGGTCTGCCATTTTGCGTGAATCCCATCATTTTTGGCACGGATGACAAATCGATATGCTCCATCAGGCGCCGGTATATAGGCCCCTTTATCTGAGGAATAAATCATTCCGTCCCAAGCCCACTCTTCTTTCTCTGTAAAGAAAAAGGAATCACCTTTTTTAGACTGGTCAAATTTATTTACTTTAGCATCTTTGACAAGAGATCGAACAACTTTACCTGTTGTATCTGTAACATTAATAGAAAGCTCACGCGCATTACGTAAGAATGTAATGGATGGTGCTGCCTTGTCGTAATGACCATCTCCATTGGGTGAAAAAGCAATATGGTCTGGGTTGATTAAAACATGGCCATTCTCATCTACACCATTTACACCTAACGCATCTCGAAAACGCCATTTGTCGCTTTCTTTATCGTGATACCATGTTGTTTTTACACTGGTCAGCTTTTCCTGACTCTCAGCGCTCCACATGGGAGCATCCATGATTCTAGGTTCATTCCACTCTCCATAAAAACCATAGTAAGGAACTCGTAGAGCAGGTACATGAGCTTGTTTGGGTGTAAATAGCAAGTATCCTTCTACAAACATTTGTTTAGGAGCGGTCTTTGGCACAGTTATGGTCACCTGAACTTCTTGTTTTTGACCTGGAGCTACTGTGACGCTTGGAGTTTGGAATTGAACCTTGGCTCCAGGCAATCGAGTTCCCTTCATACTAAAGTAGCCATTCTCTATCTGGTCGGTTAACACACCGAATTCATCGCTTAGTGTATACGTAATTGGCTCTTTGCCGAATTTGTTAGAAAGTCTGAGGCTAAACGTTCGTTTCTCACCGATTTGACCTAGGGATACACCTGCTTTTCCCTCTTTATTAGTAATAACGACAGGAGTTTTCGCTGCTTTAACCACCTGCATGATTCCTGCCCCCTGCACACGAGGAGAATAAGGAGTAGGTGGGAGCTTTTCGTCTTTTGTCTTAGATGAAATAGGACGACGTGGATCAAGTACGGGCTGAGCTGTGTTCATGGCTACCGCTTTTAGGGTTTCAACCAGCTCTCGTCCTTCTAAACCATATCCTTGCTTTTTATAATACTGCTTTAGTAAGGCCATCGCTCCTGCAACGTGCGGGGTTGCCATTGATGTACCACTTTTCACTCCATATCCGTCATGCGAAACGGTAGATAAAATTCCACCACCAGGTGCGGATATCTCCGGTTTAAATTGTAAATCTGGTGTAGGTCCCCAAGAGGTAAAGGACGAGATCGTTCCACCTTCTGGATATGGCAATTCATTTTGTGCAAATTGGCCATCAAAGGTAATTTTTACCTTTTTTCCTTTTTTTAATTTTGTTGCCATAACCTCGCCCATTGATTTTAAAATAGAAGCACTTGGTATATTTTTACTCTCATTGCCACTCATCAAAAAAGGGCCTGCTTGATTGTTATAAATAAGAGCTCCAGCTGCACCGGCTTCCTTTGCTAGACGTAGCTTTTCATCAAACGTTATATCCCCACGCTCAATTAAAACTACTTTATTTTTGACACTAACATTGTAATCCTCTTTCTTCCCTTTCCCGACATATGCCATTTCATGTGACTGTGATAAATACTGTTCGGGTTGTAGTGCACTACCGCTTACTGGAATTCCTGTCAAATAGACCACTCTCGGTAGCTGATCTACTCCCTCAAGTGCAAAACTATTGCCAGCAAAAGTAGTGGCGTTAACAGATGCAACGCTAAACGCATCTGGAGCCAATCCTGGTGTCCCGATCATTGCGTAATCCGGATTGGTTCGTTTCACTTTATCACTACCAAAATAAGAATCATTGCCAGCTGCTGCGACAACGATAACACCACTATCGACAGCATTTCTGACTGCATACTGTTCCGTATTGGTTTCATCTACATATCCAGCAGAAGACCCCAGACTAAGATTGATTACATCCGCCTTTTTGGCAATAGAATCTGTCATCGCAAATAAGATGGATTCACTAAGACCAGAAATACTACCTTGATAATTGCTAAAAACCTTTTCGCTAAGCAGTTGAGCTTCGGGTGCAACCCCTTTTACCTTGCCATTTCCAGCTACAATTCCGGCTACATGAACACCATGCTGAGATTCCCCTACGTCTTGAGTTATTTGATTGCGATCGGCCCAATTGTATCCGGTAATGACCTTTTGTGTTGTTCCAGCCTTTTGTTTTGCTGCATTTTTATCATGGGGTGCTGGAAAATCAGGATGTTTATGATTAATACCTGTATCCACAATGGAAATCAGCATCCCTTCCCCTTTTACCCCTAACTCCTGCCAAGCTCTATCTGCCTCTATCATAGACAAAGTAGATTTTCCAGCTTTAGACACCGATTCCCCTTTAATCACATGCTTTAAGGCATTCCATTCGTTTGCTTGGTTCTGAAACATGCTAAAAAGATTGCCCGGGGAATGACCGACTGTTTTTTTGGGGAAAGAAGCCTTGGTTGCCTCCTGAATATCTTTTTGAATTTGCTCACGTGAAATAATTTGCTGCGTGTTATCAATCGTCTTGTGGTTATGTAAAACGGTATCTGCTCCAACGTAACTGACCGGATAATATAGCAACGGTACAACTGCACCCGCACAAAACACTTTGATCATTTGTTTCTTCATACGCAGCCCCCTCCTGGTGAAAATTCTTCATGTAGTATCTTCATCAGTTTGCCAAAGGAAGCTTATGGGTATACACCACTACCAATACAAGGGGGGAGAAAGCATACTACCAATTTTTGCAAAAAAGAAAAAAAGCCCTCTCACGTAAAGAAGGCTTTTTTGAAGTGACGTCGTATAAAATGTAAGTAGTTATCTTGTTCTTACGAGAAGAAGAAGGATTTAATGGCATGCTTCGTTGTTTCTTTGTTCATATGAGCAATTGAAGTAGTCAGTGGAATGCCTTTCGGGCAAGACTGTACGCAGTTTTGCGAGTTACCGCAGTAGCTAATTCCACCCTCGTCCATCAAGGACTCTAAACGTTCATGCTTGTTCATTTTTCCTGTTGGATGCTCATTAAATAAACGTACCTGGGAAATGGCAAACGCCCCAATAAATGGTGATTTATCATTTACATTCGGGCATGCTTCTAAACACACACCGCAAGTCATACATTTAGATAATTCGTATGCCCATTGGCGATCTACTTCCGCCATTCTTGGTCCCGGTCCTAAATCATGAGTTCCGTCGATAGGAATCCATGCTTTAACCCGTTTTAAAGCATCGAACATACGACTGCGATCTACAGTTAAGTCACGCTGTACAGAGAACGTTTTCATTGGCTCAATACGCACTGGTTGTTCCAATTTATCAATCAGAGCAGAACAGGCTTGGCGTGGTTTTCCGTTAATTACCATTGAGCAAGCACCGCATACCTCTTCTAGACAGTTGGATTCCCAAATGACAGGTTTTGTCTTCTGTCCTTGAGAGTTAACTGGGTTGCGTTGAATCTCCATTAACGCTGAAATAACGTTCATATTTGGACGATATGGAATTTTAAACTCTTCCTTATAAGGCGTGGAATCAGGTGTGTCTTGTCGGGTAACGATCAGATGGATTAAACGATCAGCCATGATCATTTCCCTCCTTTTTTATCACTGGTATAGTCACGCTTACGTGGTTTGATTAAAGAGACGTCAATATCTTCATAATAGATTTCTGGCGCAGTTGTTTCTGGGTTATACTTCGCCATTGTCGTTTTCATGAAGTGTTCGTCATCACGCTCAGGGAAATCAGGCTTGTAGTGTGCGCCGCGACTTTCATCACGTTTCAAGGCACTGATTGTAATAGCACGCCCTAGAACAAGCATGTTCCACAAATGACGTGTAAACTGTGCTCCAGAGTTACTCCATTGTTGCGTATCTTGAATGTTGATGTTTTTGTAGCGCTCTATGAGCTCCAAAATCTTATCATCTGTTTTTTGCAATCGATCGTTGTAGCGAACCACTGTTACGTTATCAGTCATCCACTCGCCCAACTCTTTATGGATCACGTACGCATTTTCTGTACCATCCATTTTTAAGATGTTGTCGTATTTATCTTGTTCCTGCTTCGCATAGCTGTCAAACAAGCCACTTGGAAGATCATCTGAAAGCTTATCCAATGAGTTGATATAATTGATTGCATTTGGCCCAGCAACCATCCCACCATAAATAGCAGATAACAGAGAGTTCGCACCCAAACGGTTACCACCATGTTGAGAATAATCGCACTCACCTGCAGCAAATAGGCCTGGGATATTCGTCATTTGGTTGTAATCTACCCACATACCACCCATGGAATAGTGAACAGCTGGGAATATGCGCATTGGTACTTTACGTGGATCTTCACCAACGAATTTTTCATAAATTTCAATGATACCGCCCAGTTTTACATCCAATTCTTTTGGATCCTTATGGGACAGGTCTAAATACACCATGTTTTCGCCATTGATACCCAATTTCATATCTACACAGACATGGAAAATTTCGCGAGTCGCAATATCACGCGGTACGAGGTTTCCGTACGCAGGATATTTTTCTTCTAGGAAGTACCATGGTTTACCGTCTTTATACGTCCAAATACGTCCGCCTTCACCACGAGCTGATTCAGACATGAGGCGTAGTTTGTCATCACCAGGAATAGCTGTTGGATGAATTTGGATGAATTCGCCGTTTGCATAAATGACACCTTGTTGATACAACGCAGATGCTGCTGTACCAGTGTTAATGATAGAGTTAGTAGATTTACCAAAGATAATACCAGGTCCACCAGTCGCCATGATAACTGCATCCGCATGGAAGGCTTTAATTTCACCTGAACGCATGCTTTGTGCAGTTATCCCACGACAGACACCAGCATCATCAAGAACAGCCCCCAGAAAATCCCAGTACTCATATTTTTTCACAAGTCCTTCCGCCTCATAACGGCGTACTTGCTCATCTAATGCATATAATAATTGTTGGCCTGTTGTGGCTCCAGCAAATGCAGTACGGTGATGCTTCGTTCCCCCAAAGCGACGGAAGTCTAGCAGACCTTCTGGAGTACGGTTGAACATAACTCCCATACGGTCTAGCATATAAATGATACCAGGTGCAGCATCACACATTGCTTTTACTGGTGGTTGGTTTGCTAGGAAGTCACCGCCATAAATCGTGTCATCAAAGTGTTCCCAAGTAGAGTCGCCTTCCCCTTTGGTATTAACAGCTCCGTTAATACCACCCTGAGCACAGACAGAGTGAGAGCGCTTAACCGGAACTAGGGAAAAAAGTTCTACGGCTACCCCTTTTTCTGCTGCTTTAATTGTCGCCATAAGTCCAGCCAAGCCACCGCCGACAATAATTAATTTACCCTTCGCCATGTTTTATTCCCCCTTCTCTTACACGAATGCAAATACGGCACGCAAGCCTACGTAGGATAATGCTACGAACAGGATCATGGTGAAATAAGTTGCCATACGTTGTGAACGTGGCCCTACTGTAATGCCCCAATGCACTAAGAACGACCATACACCATTGCAAAGGTGGAACACAGCGGATAGAACTCCCACAGCGTAAAACGCTATCATTACTGGGTTAGTAAAAATATCATGCATGAGGTCATAGTTAATTTCGGCGGTACCAAGAGCTTTGGCAATACGAGTTTGCCACACATGCCACGCTACGAAAATCAGCGTGAAAACACCTGTAATACGCTGCCAGAGATACATTTGATTACGGAAAAATGAGTAGTTGCCATTGTTAGGTTTTGCTTGAAATGCAAGATATAGACCGTAAATGGCGTGAAACAACAGCGGGAGATAAATGAATGCAAATTCCATAAACAATAAGAACGGTGCCTTTTCAATTAGACCAACCGCTTCGTTAAATGCTTCCGGCCCTTTGGTTGCTTGAAAGTTCGCCGTTAAATGGAACAGTAAAAACAACCCGATCGGAAACAACCCGAGTAGAGTGTGAAGCTTGTGCAAAGCGAAGTTTTTCTTACTTGCCATGCCTGGGTCCCCCCTTCATTGATGTGTGGAAAATGTTATCTTACAATACCTATGCTTTAACCCTGTAGGTTTCAGCAAGACACATGTTCCGCTCCGCTTCCACTTTGGAAGAACATCCTCTATGCACGAAGAACCAGTCTCTCAATAGGAATAACAAAATGTTTCCAGTTTGCGAAATGGTTTCAAAAGTCTGTCAATCCAACGCATAAAAAGCCGCGGGCGCAAACGAGTTGTGTCCAAATAAAGAATAAAGATTGGAAATTATGTGACCAAAACAATTGTACTCCTACCTTTTAGTAGCGTCAAGCAATTGAATAGACTTAATACATTCTTAGATTAATTGTAATCTATAACAATCCTATCTTTTATTATTATTTATACTTATTATGACCACGTAGCTATCGATATACTCTCTCTTCCCCTTCATTTACTCCTATCAATTTCTTAGTCTTAGCATAAATGTTTTTTTGCTTCATAGAATAGAAATCATGCACAAAAGGAGGACGAGCTACAATGAGACAAGCTACTGATGTCTTACAACAACTTTTACCTACGTTTTCACCACATGATCGTCAGCGCATGCAACAAATGAACATGCCCTTTGCCGGTCATCTCTTTTTTCGAAATGTAGTCACACAGGAATTATTGGGAGATTGCGAAGGTCCCATTCTTTATTGGATGGGAAAAGAGATAGGGGAGACCTATCATATACATGCAGCAGAGGATCTGATATTAGCCTTCATCCAACTTGGCTTAGGAAAGCTTGAACTAATCTCTTGTACAGCTAAACAGATTGAGTATCTACTGACACATCCCCATCTTACCATGCAGACGACAAACCGATTAGAACGTACCCTACAGTTTGAAACAGGCTTTCTTGCCGGATCTATTGGTAACTGGTTAGAACGTGAGACAAATGCCACACTCACTCTCCTGGAAAAGGACAAAAAAAAAGAACCAACTGCACATATTCAGGTTGTTATCTCAGGGTAACAACCTGTTTTTACGTGCAAGCTCTTATATCCGCATAAAACAGCTACTAGTAATCATTATCGTTGTTGCCTATCTATCTTCTACCTACTTTTTTGAGCAGAGAAGCTGGTTATCCAATTAATTGTGATGTTTGTTGACCTTTTACTGTCACAGGAAAATAAGGCCCTAGCAGTTGAGCCATTTTGTCTATTTCAACTAAAAAACCATCATGCCCAAATACAGAGTCAATCGCAAAAAAATCAACGTTTTTCCCCTGTCTCTTTAATGTAGAGGATAGCCAAAGCTGATGGGGAATTGGATACAATAAATCATTGGAAATAGCTATACAGACCACCTTTGCATCGATGCGTGTCAGTGCGTTTTCAATTCCATCTCTTCCTCTACCGATATCGTGTGTATCCATTGCTTTTAGCAGATAGAGGTAGCTATTTGCATCAAACCGTTGCACAAGTTTATCTCCTTGATAACGTAAATAGCTCTCCACTTCAAAAGTGGTCTCCACTAAGTCGGCATGCACGGTGCCTTGATGAGCCCTACCAAATCGCTCTTCAAATAATTCAGCTGTCCGGTATGTAATCATGCCGACCATACGCGCCGTTGATAATCCGCGAATTGGGCCTTGATTCGGATAATAATGACCATTATTCCAATCAGGATCATTGCAGATCGCTTGCCTTGCCACATCATTATAAGCGATGGCCATAGCAGATAACTGTGCGCAGGTAGCAACTGGCACCACCAAATCCATCATCTGTGGGTATTCAACTGCCCACTCATAAACTTGCATCCCACCCATCGAACCACCTATGACCGCATAAAGATGCGGGATACCCAACTGCTCGATGAGCTTATATTGAGCCCGCACCATATCCCGGATGGTCACAACAGGAAAATGAGTCGCATATGGCTCTCCAGTCTCCCTATTCATACTTGCAGGACCTGTTGTTCCGTAGCAACCACCTAGTACGTTTGCGCAAATCACGTAATAGAAATTGGTATCAATCGCTTTCCCTGGCCCAATCAATCCATCCCACCAGCCTGACTTTTCACCATCACCTACAACTTGACTGTCTCCCGTTAATGCATGACACACCAAAATTGCATTCGATTGCTCAGAGTTGTACGTACCGCTTGTCGTATATCCGATTTCCACTTGACGGAGCACCTCGCCACATTCCAACTCTAGGTCGTGAATCGTTGCTTTTTTCAATACAATTCCTCCTATTTCCACTTGATGCCCTAAAGCGCAGGTACATATGTGCTAAAAAACCCCTCTTCCGGAGAAGAGGGGTTTGATCGTATCGACTAGACCCGCTCTTATCTGCCAGACTACTTCATGCGTGCCTGCTGGATTTAGCACCTCTCCGCTTCTTGCGGGGTTGCCGGGTTTCTTCGGGCCAGTCCCTCCACCACTCTTGATAAGAGATTTCTATATAATTTTGTTTATCATACTTCTCTGAGTAAGAATTGTCAATCTATTTCAACTAAAAGGATTCTTCTCTTTTTATTTGATACATCGTCCACATTCCAATGTCTTGAAAGCCCAAACGTTTATAAATAGCTCCAGCTGCCGGATTATCGTAAAACAAACATAGATTTCGCCCTTCCGCCAAAACATCCCTGCACAGTGCTACCATACAGGCACTAGCATAGCCACGCTTGCGATAGTTTGTACGAGTACAAACACCAACGATCATCGCGGCCGTCGAACACTCGGCTGTTGTTGAGGCACAGGCTACCGTTTCTGTGTTCATCTCTACATAATAGGTTCTCCCTGTACCGCTTTCCAACGTATGGCGCAACGTTTCCTCTGCATCAGCAGATGTTCCAAATTCTTCAATTTGATTACGTAAATTCACGATTTTTTTTAATTCACGAACCGTGGCTTTTTTCACCTCAAATTTATTGATTTCATCCTTAGGCAATTGTGAGTCGTCCACTAATTCTGCAAAATATGTAGTTTTGATCACGTGCTTCGGCAGATAGCTTGCAAAGGCCTGCAAACAATCTTGTTTTCCTGATAAAACCTCCAGCTTCTTGTCAGCTAGTAGAATTTCACTGAAACCTTTGAGATCAAAGCTAGCCGGAGCATAAAAAACATATGCATGATAATATCGCAGTAGTACCGCAGAGAGCTTTGTCTGGTCATCTGCTGACCATTCTCCCCATAATTCTTGAAAATGGGTGGAGAAGCCAAAATTTTCAACATCACCAATAAGAAATAAGTTCAAGCTTCTCTCTTTTGCTACCAAGTCGATAAATGCTTCTCGATCTGCTTCTGTTAGTTTTCGTATCATTTGGTATTTCCCCCTCCAAAAGTTTTTCTCTCCATTATTTGAAAATAGGTATTACTTGTCAAGAGAAAACAGAATAAACCACGTAAAGCCTGGTGGAAGTCTCTCCACCAAGCTTCATGATAAATCCAACCCTATCCCTATTCATCCATCTTAAACAATTCTAAATCCTGTTTTGTATATCTGGAGAATTAAGCATGCACAACAGCATCTGAAGTAACATCCAATCCAAACGCCGTGTGCAATGTAGCTACAGCTTGCGACACTTTATCTGCTGGAATGACGCAAGATACCTTAATATCGGAGGTAGATACCATCCGAATGAGAATATCCTGACTGGACAAATGACTAAACATATCGGCTGCAACGCCCGGATTCGTAATCATACCAGCTCCTACAATTGAGACCTTTGCTAAACCAGATTCATATTCCACATGCTCAAAGCCTAACTCCTCCTGATGAGCTTCCAATGTCTCCAGCGTTCTATGTAAATCCTCAGCGGAGATCGTAAAGGAAACATTATTGGCTTTGTCATGATAGGTACTTTGAATAATAATATCTACATTAATAGAAGCGTCCGCCAATGCTTTAAATAAGGAAGATAGCATGCCTACTTTTACAGGCATCCCAATAACCGTTATAGATGCCACATCTTTATCGTGAGCAATTCCGCTAATTACTTTGCCTAATTCCATGTTTGTCTCCTCCTCAACCAATGTTCCTTCTTCTTCTGTAAAGCTGGAGCGAACCACAAGACGAACTCGATATTTTTTTGCACTTTCCACAGAACGCGGATGTAATACGCCAGCTCCTAGAGTTGCTAATTCTAGCATTTCATCATATGAAATGGAGCTTAATCTTTGTGCACGAGAAACGATGCGCGGATCGGCTGTAAATACCCCTGATACATCTGTATAGATTTCGCAACATGTAGCCTGTAGACTAGCCGCGATTGTTACCGCTGTCGTATCAGACCCGCCCCGTCCCAATGTCGTAATTTCTCCGTTTTCGCTAGCTCCTTGAAAACCTGCTACGATGACAATTTTGCCTTGCTGTAATTCTTGCTCAATCCGTTGGCTGTTAATCGTACTAATGCGAGCCTTACCATGTTTCTCCTCAGTTAAAATACCAGCCTGCCAGCCTGTCATGGACACAGCTTCGTACCCTCTACTCTGTAGTGCCATACTAAGTAGGGCAATGGAGACCTGTTCGCCTGTTGCGAGTAGCATATCCATTTCACGAGCAGGTGGGTTCTCATGTAATTCCTTTGCTAAATCCACCAGCACATCTGTTGTTTTTCCCATAGCAGATACCACAACCACCATGGCATGCCCGGCATCTTTATAGCGGATAATTCTCTCCGCTACTTTTTGAATACGCTCCGCAGAACCTACGGACGTTCCCCCATATTTTTGCACCACAATTTCCATTTCGAATCTCTCCTCTGGTATATTCTTCTAGTTTGGATCATATGCCTTCCTTAGTTCATCTATCATGAAAGTATTTTATTAATAATTGAATCGCAAAAAAGGCAACGACAAGGAAATACCTAGTCGTTGCCCTAACTGGACATACACGGTCCCTCCTTCCCCTGATTCACGGAATTGCCAAAGCAAATAATAATAGCTTTAGCAGCCCGGTGAGATAGCTCTCCATTTGCATGACGGGTATGACATACAAATGACAGTCTTACGCTTATTTAACGTAAGCCCAGCATGCACCGCTTGGGTATCGCGTGCACACTTCGGCAAATTCCCCTTTCCCAGCTCCATCATAGATTCCCATATCTCCGGAAGGTACTCTTGGTTTTTGCGCCTCTACCTCACTCCTGTATAGGGAAGTGAGGTTGTTTCTTATGAGATTATTCAGAATTATATCACGTTACTTTATTAGTTACAATTCTTTTTAAAAAAATATAAAAAGATATTCACGTGATACAATGAGTAAAGTTTTTCGTTCTCTTTTTAAAAGGAACATGAAAGGAGGCTTCCTATGAAGTGTAATTACCCGTTGCAGAACTCTGGCTCTAACACAGGGACAGCCGATCAGCTATCCAAGCCTCAGTTGCAGAAGCAGACTAGAACACATACACACAATAAAACTCCTTCCCCTGTACATTTGAAGTCGAAATCCACCTCGTCTGTTGTTCTTATCACTGGTTGCTCAAGCGGTTTTGGGAAGCAAATTAGTGTAGCTCTTGCTGAAGCTGGTTATCAAGTAATCGCAACGATGCGTGATATAACCAAAAAAGAGCCTCTTCTTCAAGAGGCATCAGCCCGAAACATTGGAGATCGTTTACACATTCTCCCCTTAGATGTTACTAACCAAGATAGTATCACACAGGCCATTGACGATACGCTCCGACTATTTGGCAAGATAGATGTACTAATTAACAACGCTGGATATGCAACCGGTGGTTTTACTGAAGAAATACCACTAGAGGAATGGCGAAGACAGTTTGAGACGAACTTTTTTGGAGCAGTAGCCACTACTCAAGCAGTTTTAAAACACATGCGTGAGCGGAGGAGCGGTCTCATTATCAATATGAGCAGCATTAGTGGACAATTTGGATTTCCTATGCTTGGACCCTACACCGCCTCCAAACATGCACTAGAAGGCTTCAGTGAATCTCTACGCTTAGAAATGCTCCCATTCGGCGTCCAAGTTGTCCTGATCGAGCCTGGGTCTTATCGAACCGATATCTGGCAAAAAAGTGTAGATGCAGCAGCGCTCTCACCTGAGTCTCCCTACCATACCCTTTTAGTGTATTTACAACAGCAAGCCAAACACAACTCCACTCACTCCGGTGATCCAGAAGAAGTAGTTCAAACCGTATTACGTATCGTAAAAACTCCTGAACCGTCATTTCGTTATCCTGTTGGAAAAAGCGTCAAAAACTTATTATTTAGTAAAAAAATGCTCCCATGGAAATTCATAGAACTGATTGTAAAAAAGCAATTACATAAAATACTGAAGAAATGAGCTTATTTATCATCCTTCAATCCTCTTACATGCGTAATAATATCTCTTGCTAATTTGTCACCAATACCAAGCTGACGGAAATCTTCCACTGTTGCTTCGCGCATCTTTTTCAATGAACCAAAATGCTGAAACAACTTCTTACGTCGCTTCTCTCCTATACCTGGTATCTCATCTAATTGTGAAGAAAGCATTGTTTTGGAACGAGCCTGCCGATGAAAGGTGATGGCAAAGCGATGTACCTCATCTTGGACACGTTGCAACAGATAAAACTCATGGCTATCCCGCTTAAGCTCTACAGGCATGGGCGGGTCACCATAGAGTAACATCGCTGTTTTATGCTTTTCATCCTTAGCGAGCCCACAGACGGGAATGAACAACCCTAATTCATTTTCTAGCACATCCATAGCGGCACTGATTTGACCCTTGCCTCCATCAATAACAATTAGATTAGGTAATGGTTGATTTTCTTTTAACAGGCGAGAATATCTCCGCAAAATAACCTCTCGCATGGAGCCGTAATCATCAGGGCCCTCTACCGTTTTTATTTTATATTTCCGGTACTCTTTCTTGTCTGGTTTCCCATCAGTAAACACAACCATGGCCGACACAGGTTCGGTTCCTTGTATGTTAGAGTTATCAAAAGCCTCGATGCGATGAGGGGTGCCTATTCCCATAATGTTACCTAAATTATGGACAGCCTGCACTGTACGGGCATCATCTTTTGCTAATAAGGCAAATTTCTCTGCTAAGGAAATACGCGCATTCTCTTTTGCCATATCAATTAATTCATGCTTTTTCCCACGTTTTGGGGTTAATACTTTTACTCCTAGCCATTCAGAAATCAGCTCTGGTTCACTTTCTTCAGGTAGTAGAATTTCTTTTGGCAAAGCCTGCTGTTTATCAAAATAATACTGTGCAACAAACGACATGAAATCTTCTGTGGCATCTCCGTAAAAGGGAAACGAGCTAGTATCACGCTCGATTAGCTTACCTCCCCGCATATAGAAGACCTGTACGCACATCCAGCCTTTATCGGTATGAAAACCAAAGATATCACGGTCAACCGTATCAGTCAGTGTAATCTTTTGTTTCTCCATGACTGCTTCAATATTATGAATTTGGTCACGAAATTCTTTTGCCCGTTCAAACTCCATATTCTCTGCAGCCATCATCATTTTTTCCGTTAAGATTTCTTTCGTAGCCTTATGACCACCATCTAGGAATTTAGCGATCTCATCAACAATGCGTAGGTTCTCCGCCTTATCCACCTCGAACACACAGGGTGCCATACATTGATGCATGTGGTAATACAAGCATACCTGCTTTGGCATATTTTTGCATTTACGAAGCGGGTATAAACGATCCAATAGCTTCTTTACTTCCTGAGCAGCTGTCGCATTGGGATATGGTCCAAAATACTTCGCTTTATCCTTTAAAATGCGACGTGTGATCTCCAAACGCGGATGTGCCTCATTAGTAATTTTAATATATGGGTACGTCTTATCATCTTTTAATAAGATATTGTATCGAGGATCATATTTTTTTATCAGATTACACTCTAAAATAAGCGCCTCTATTGGACTAGAGACCACAATATATTCAAAATCAGCAATTTCATTTACTAGTAACTGAGTTTTTCCATCATGACTGCCAGTAAAATAGGAACGAACGCGATTTTTTAATACCTTAGCTTTTCCCACATAGATAATGTCGCCATTCGCATTTTTCATTAGATAACAGCCTGGCTTATCCGGCAATATCGCAAGTTTATCTTTTATTTGACTCACGTCGCGTTCTCCCTTCCTGAGTATGTAAAATTATTAATCTCATCCGAACCCGAAATGTCTTTTTTCCTACCCTTTATCCTAGCACACTTGTTCTCTTTTTCCTACTTATAAAGATTGGGATGGAAAACATATGGGAAGAGTGGAAAACAAAAAACCCGCACTCCTATTTAGGAGCCGGGCTTTTAGAACGAATGATGGTAACTTCCGCATCAAACGCACTTGATCTTACCAACGACCTTACAGATGTTTGTTGATTGTTTCCATCAAAGCATCTTTTGGTTTAAAACCAACCATTTTGTCCACAGGTTGACCGTCTTTGAAAAGAATCAAAGTCGGGATGGACATAACGCCAAATTTACCAGCAGATTCTGGATTGTCGTCAACATTCACTTTCACGATTTTCAGCTTTTCGCCGACTTCATTATCCATATCTTCAAGCACAGGAGCGATCATTTTGCAAGGTCCGCACCATGGAGCCCAAAAGTCTACCAATACTGTACCTTGTTCGATATCTTGTGCAAAAGATTGATCCGTCGCATTTGTAATAGCCATAGGATAAAATCCTCCTTTACTCTTAGAAAAATAACTTAAAGCCTTCTGAAAGTATATCATCTACAGCCAAAATTGACCATGACTCAAAATACTTTCATTATACTTTGAAAAAACAATTGCTATTCTTATCTTATCCTGCTACAAAATGGTTGAATCCATTCGTTACAGTTTCCCAAATCCATCAACAAAAAAACGAACGGTCTCTGTCTCATCCTCATTTAATTCTCTATGTAAGAGTGCAGTCATACCTTTACTGATTTTTTCTTGATTACCCTTGAACTTTTCTGTAAAAAAGGCTGTATTTTTTAATAGCAGAAGCTCTGCTTCAAACTCCTCTTTTGTTAAAGGAGCCTCTTGATGAGATAGAAAAATAATGTTCGCATCATATTTTTCAAGCTGTTCTACTAATTTTCGTGATTTCTCAACTGTGTAATTCCACTTTTTAGCATAGATATTCGGATATAGGCAATCACCTAGAAACAATACTTTTTCTTCAGGGATATAAATCAGACTTGAATCAGATGAATGATCTCCTCCCACATGTTCAATTACACAGCTTACCCCACCTAAATGAATTGTCATTCGACTATCAAATATAAGCTCAGGTAATCGCAGAGTGACATCTCGGTTCGTCCCCAGTTCCTTTTTTATTGCCTCTGCACAAAATGGTATTTCTATTCCTAGCTCAACACGCTTATCTAAAGCACAATCTGTCCAGGTTAGGTCCATTAGTTCTTTAATATATTGAAGTGTTTGGCTATGTGAAACGATCGGCATGTCCATTTCGTTTAAACCAAATACATGGTCCCAGTGCCAATGGGTAAGGACCAACCAGTCAGCTTTGATACCTTTTTCGCCTAACTGTTCTAGGAATATCTTCGCATGGTTAGAAGAATTACCCGCATCAATCAAAAGTGTTTTTTCATCTCCCACTATCGCTGCTAGAATGGGGCGATCCGTTTCCTGATAGGGGGGGACATATAAAATACGTTTTGAAATTTGTACAAGTTGCTGCAATCTCTCCCTCTCCTGACTCACTTGTTTTATAGTTCATTCGCAGCATACCATTCTTATTTGTTTCTTCATTAATTTTTTGACTTCGTTTTAATCTAAACCAAATTCCCGTCAAAAGCAAAAAACTACGGTTCTAACTAAGCAACCGTAGTCTATACACCCGCCCTTATTAAACTTTAGCCTACTACTACCTTTTTGAATTCTTCCGTTAGCAATGGCACCACTTCAAACAAGTCACCCACGATGCCATAGTCAGCTACTTGGAAAATAGGGGCTTCAGGATCTTTGTTGATAGCCACAATCACTTTGGAGTTTGACATTCCTGCCAAGTGTTGAATAGCCCCGGAAATTCCGCATGCGATATATAAATCAGGAGTTACCACTTTACCTGTTTGGCCGATTTGCAGTGCATAGTCGCAATAATCTGCGTCGCAAGCTCCACGTGAAGCACCAACTGCTGCTCCTAGAACCTCAGCTAGTTCTTCCAGCGGCTGGAAGCCGTCTTTACTCTTAACGCCACGGCCACCTGCGATAATTACTTTCGCTTCGGATAAATCTACTTTGCCAGACGTTTTGCGAACGACTTCTTTAATAATGCTACGTAAATCTTTTAGTTCTACGTCTACCGTGACCACTGTAGCAGATTGACCTGGCTTTGTTTCTCCCAAAGCAATATTATTCGGACGGATCGTTACGAAAACTTTATCACTGGAAAATATACGCTTTTGAAATGCTTTCCCTGCATAAATAGGTCGAGTAAAGACAGGACCCGCTTCAACACTAGTAACATCTGAGATCAGACCTAATCCTAATCGAGCAGCAACCCGTGGTGCGATATCACGTCCAATCGCTGTATGTCCTGCCACGATAGCGTCTGGATTCACCTCTTGAATTACCTTCACAAAAGCCTGTGCATATGCATCGGGAGCATATTGGTCTAATGTTTCATTTTTTACTGCATAAAGGCTAGTCGCTCCGTATTCACCCAGTGCATTGGCATATGTATCTGCATCGCTACCGAATGCAGCAGCTACTACTTCGCCACCCTCTGCTATGATCTGGGCGGCAGCCAATGCCTCCAAGGAAACGTTACGCAATTGATGATCACGTGCTTCAGTTAGTACGAGTACTTTTTTCATTTGGAAGTCCTCCCTTAGATCACTTTTGCTTCGTTACGCAGTAGTTGCACTAATTCAGCCACTTGGCTCGGAACATCACCTGACAAGATACGACCTGCTTCTTTCTTTTCTGGTACATATTGATATACGATCTCGGTCTTACTTGCTACATCTTCTGCTGTAAGCCCCAAATCATCTGCGGACAGACGATCGAACGGTTTCTTTTTCGCCTTCATGATACCTGGTAGTGATGGATAACGCGGCTCGTTAAGGCCTTGCTGCGCCGTAATAAGGACAGGTAGGGAGGTTTCTACTACCTCCATATCTCCTTCCACATCGCGTTCCACGCGGACAGTAGTACCATCAATGTCAATTTTAACCGCTGTTGAAACATGGTTGATAGATAGCTCTTCAGCTAAACGAGGACCACCTTGACCTGCACCCGAATCCACAGCCATTTGTCCACCTAAGATGAGATCGAATCCTTCTTTTTTGGCAACTGCGGCTAGTACCTTTGCTGTCGTATATTCATCACCAAATAACGATTCATCATCTACTAAAACTGCTCGATCAGCTCCCATAGCTAGAGCAGTACGCAATTCTTTTTCGGCTCCATCTTTGCCTAGGGTCATTACAATAACCTCGCCACCAAGGTCATCGCGTAGCTTGATTGCCTCTTCAATGGCATATTCGTCATAAGGATTAATAATCGTCTCCACACCATCATCACTAATGATACCGTCCTGAATAATGATCTTTTCTTCCGTGTCAAAGGTCTGCTTCATCGCAACTAAGATTTTCATGGTTGAACCCTCCTATCGATTGGAAAATTGCGGTTTGCGCTTTTCAAGAAAAGCAGTCACGCCTTCTTTCATATCTTCAGTAGTGAATACCTGACCAAATAATTCAGCTTCACGCTTCGTTCCAGCAGATAAACCCAGTTCTACGCCACTGTGAATTGCATCCAGTGCGTATTTGACAGAAATCGCACCCTTTTCTGAAATTTTACGAGCTAGCTTTTTACTTTCTTCCAACAACTGTTCCACTGGATAAACAGCTTCTGCCAGACCGATAGCATGAGCTTCTTCACCATCGATCATATCGGAAGTCAGTATTAGTTGGGTAGCTTTTCCTCGTCCAATCAGACGCGGCAAACGTTGAGTACCACCGTATCCGGGGATTAGACCCAGATTAAGCTCAGGTAGCCCTAACTTCGCTTCCTTTGCTACATAACGGATGTGGCACGCCATAGCAAGCTCCAACCCGCCGCCGAGGCAAGCTCCATTTATTGCAGCAATGATAGGTTTAGAAAAAGTCTCCATTCGCAGAAACAATTGTTGTCCTCGCTCCGCCACCTGCTGTGGACTCTGTTCAGCCAATTCAGTAAATTCTTTAATGTCAGCACCTGCGATAAAAAAGCGGCCTTCGCCAGTAATAACAATGGCACTGACCTGATCATTTTGCTCCAAATCGTCTAAAACCTGAGCCAAACTGGTGAGTGTAACCTGATTTAACGCATTGGCTGGCGGATGGTTAATCGTCAATATAGCGATAGTTCCTTCTGTTACAAGCGTAAGATTTGGATACGACATGCTTTGTCCCCCTTTTACACCGAACGAGCGAATGAATGAGCGCCCGATCAGTTTTGTACAAAATAGAACCTAGGCAACATTGTATCAGAGGAAATCTCTATACAAAAGTCTTTTTACAAGTTTTGTTGAGGTGAAATAACCAAGATTATTTCAAAAACGTTGTATTGAGATTTCCTAGGCTTAAATGGGGTCTAGTTTTTGCAGAATCCCTTTAGGAAGAGATTGTGAATGGGATCCACAAGAGAGACGAGATCGTACTTACATTCTTTCATAATCCAAGAAGTTACCGTCTGATCCAACGTACCAAAAATCATAGTGCGTGCCATCCGTACATCAATATCTGAACGGAAGATACCGCTGTCCATCCCTTCCTGAACGACTGCATCAATCAGGTTAAAGTATGATTTCAATACTTCTCCAATACCCTGACTTACCTCAGGATTAATCTGACGCAACTCAATTTGTGTCACAATCGCTAAGTTATGATCCTGCGCCAATTGGCTGAGATGACTCCGAATGAGAATACGTACCTTCTCAGAAACATCGTTTGCCTGAGAAGTCAACTCACGGCAATTCTCTACAAATTGTCCCATCTTCTCGTTAAACAGCGAGATAAGGACATCATCCTTGTTTTTAAAATAGAGATAAATGGTCCCGTCCGCTACCTTAGCTTCTTTAGCGATTCGCGATACCTGCGCGTTATGATAACCGTGCTTGGCAATCACCGTGACGGCTGCATTTATAATGGCTTGATACTTTTCCCCCGTTTTTTTGGCCATGTTGCCCTCCATTTTACTTTCTTAGATGTCCTTGTTTAATTCGTAATAAATGAATGAATATTCATTCAAGAAAATTTTATAATACCTAGGCACCTCTGTCAAGCATTAGACAAATAAAAAACGGCTTACCCCATCTCAGGGTAAACCGTTGCTACAATTGTAACTCTGATTGAATAGATAGGCAATTCTTCCTAGCCAGAAAAGTGCTAGAATCATTTCTTACGTCGAATTTCGTCGCATTTTAGACACATTTTAGAGATTTATCCTAATTTACTAGTGCTTTCTAATTCCATACGTTTCTTCTCTTCTTCTTGCAAATGACGACGAAGTACCTTGCCGACCATGGTTTTAGGTAATTCTTCCCTAAATTCGTAGGAACGCGGCACCTTATAGCTAGCTAACCGCTGACGACAGAATGCATTTAACTCGTCCTCCGTCACCTGATAGGAATCCTTCACTACAATAAAGGCTTTAACCGTCTCTCCTCGATATGGATCTGGTATACCGACTACCGCAGCCTCTTGAATGGCAGAATGTTCAAACAAAACCTCTTCCACCTCACGAGGATAGATATTAAATCCACCAGCAATAATCATATCTTTTTTACGATCAACGATATAGAAAAAACCCTCTTCATCCATATACGCAATATCTCCGGTCAGTAACCATCCATCCTTGAGAACCATCGCCGTGTCTTCGGGACGGTTCCAATACCCCTTCATAATCTGAGGGCCACGAACAGCCAATTCACCAATCTGATTAGGAGGCATTGCTTCATCTGTGGCTGGGTCAATAATACAAGCTTCTGTATCTGGCCACGGAAGTCCAATGCTACTATTGACACGTCTTTCCCACAGATTATTTGAATGGGTAACAGGAGAGGTTTCGGTTAGACCATATCCTTCGACTAATTTGCCACCCGTAATTTCTTCAAATCGCTCTTGTACTTCTAAAGGCAACGGAGCAGAACCACTAACACAGGCCTCAATAGAGGATAAATCATAATTTTTAATGTCTGGATGATTAATGAGACCGATATACATAGTAGGAGCTCCTGGAAAGATAGTCGGGCGCTCCTTCTGTATTAATTGCAAGATTTGCTTAACGTCGAAACGTGGAACCAGCACTATTTCTGCAGCCATCTGAACTCCGCAATTTATCACGGTAGTCAGTCCATAAACATGGAATAAGGGTAAGACCCCTAGAATTTTCTCTTGTCCTTGCCTCATCTTATAAAGAACAGCCTTGCATTGAACAGCGTTTGCCACCAGATTGCGATGGGTAAGCATCACTCCCTTGGCAAGACCAGTCGTTCCACCTGTATATTGCAAGATGGCCAATTCTTCCTCCCAGTTTGCTTCAATATGAATGGGATCAGGTTGTGCCTGCTTTAAAGCGCGCACAAAATTCACTACCCCATCCTGATAGAGAATGGCTGGTACTGGCACCGCTTTTTTATCAAATTTCTGAGCTATTGGGTAAAGCGCTTTCTTCATGGGGGGTAAAAAATCTCGTATGCTGGTTAGAAATACATGAAGTAATTTGGTATTTGACTTCACATTCAGTACTCGGTTGTATAAGAGATCGAGGGTTACAATGACCACTGCACCAGAATCGTTTAACTGGTGTGTTAATTCACGTTCTGTATACAAAGGATTGGTCATAACAACCACCGCTCCAGCAAATATCGCTCCATAAAAAGCGATTATGGTTTGCGGAATATTTGGCAGCATAATGGCAATGCGGTCTCCCTTTTGTACGCCTCGCGCTCGTAATACATGAGCAAAACGATAGGATTGGGTGAGTAGTTCTTGATAGGTCATGCGCTTTCCCATAAAAGAAAGAGCATAATTTTGTGGATAATCTTGTGCTGATTTTTCTAAAAAGTAAGTCAATGGAACACGGGGGTATTCCACTGTAGCGGGGACTTCTGCTGGGTAACAAGATAACCAAGGCTTGGCAATTAACATCGCTTTCCCTCCAACCTTTGATACCTCATCTTTCCCATCTTCACATTCACAATCTCTCCTTAATTGTCTATTTTATTCTAAACAGATAGACTTTTCCAGTTTTTTTACTAATCTTTCCAGCGAGGAAAGGCAAAACGAAACAAAACGAACTGCTCCAACTGATGGTTATGCCTTTCCTTCTCCTACTATTTGGTTTTAACATGTTTCTTCTTTCTAAAAAATGAGGAGCACAACTCTGTTTATTCTGTTGCGTTCGTTTTCAATACTTTTCTTATTTTTTCTTGGATTCGCTCTCGCTCACCTGATGAAACCAGATAGTACCATCCGAGTGTTGAATGATTCCAAATACGTTCATCACGTCCTTTAATTGTTTCTGTTGTGATGTGATTTTGTTTAGGATCATAGTAGGTAACAAGCAACGAGGAAATTTCATTTTGTGTGAGGTCTGTCTTGATATGTTTCCCTAAAATATCCATCAATTTAAATGCCTTTAAAAAAGCATCCATGGAGCTTCCTTTATTCGCTAAGGCCCGAATAATTTCTTGCTGACGGGCAATTCGTTCGTAGTCGCTGTCTTCGTGGCCAAAATCACTTTTCCGATAGCGTGCATAATCTAGTGCTTGCTTGCCATCCAGCACTTGTTTGCCCGGATATAGATCAATATTTGTTCCATCACTAGGGTCGGTATACTTCATACGTTTCTTGACGGTTACTTCTACACCGCCCAATTCGTCAATTAGTTTTCGGAAGCCATCAAAGTCAATCGTGGCATAGCGATCAATCTTGATTGACAAGTAGTCTTCCAATGTCTTTTTTAACAGAACAGGTCCACCAAAGGCAGTTGCGTGATTTACTTTGTCAAAGCCTTTGCCGGGAATTTTAATATAAGTATCACGAGGAATCGAGATCAATTGAGCTTGTTGAGTTAATGGATTGATTGTAGCTATCAAAAGGGTATCCGAACGTGCACGCTCCCCTTTCCTGCTATCTGTACCAATTAGCATCATACTAAAGGGCTGAAGGGTTTGTTCTTTGTGATAGAGCTCTTCTGCTGTAAGGGTGGAGGACTGATCCGAGGGAAGCCCTGGTGCCTGCATGATTGAGGTATCGTCTGGAAATGAAGAGCCGCTCACCTGAGGAAGCGGCTCATACCAATCTTGCGTCATCTGCTTGTATTGTTGAAAAGCAGTACCTAGATAGGCGATCAACGCTATAAATAAGACGCAAAGGACAATGATGATCACTTTTTTTACGGTTTCTTTCTGCTTGGCTCGCATCTGATCTTCCCCTTACCTCATCGCAGTGTCTACAAAAAAAGAAACCCTATACAGGGTCCTTTATACTATGGTCAAAAAATGTCCGATTTATGCAATAGCTACCAAGCCTAGTATAGCTCTTAGGATCATCCTCTATCGTTTATTCACGCCATTTTATCGCTCTACAATCATGCTCATACCCAGTCCTCCGCCTACGCATAAAGTGGCTAGCCCTCTCTGTAACTGGCGTCTCTTCATTTCATGCAAGAGGGTAACGATTAGACGACAGCCAGTTGAGCCTACTGGATGGCCAAGTGATATCCCACTACCATTTACGTTCGTGATGGTTCGATCCAACTCCAATAGCTTTTCTACCGCCAGATACTGGGCAGCAAAAGCTTCATTAACCTCAATCAGTTGTATGTCTTGTAAACGAAGCCCTGCTTTCTTCAAAGCTTTATGCGTTGCTGGGACTGGTCCATATCCCATTAAGTCAGGCTCAACACCTGCCCATGCATAAGAGACAATTCGACCTAGTACCGTAAGGCCAAGATGTTTTGCTTTACTTTCTTTCATTAGTAGCACGGCAGAAGCACCATCATTTAAGCCTGAAGCATTCCCCGGTGTAACCGTTCCCTCATCACGAAAGGTTGGCTTTAATTTGGCTAAAGCATCGAGCGTAATGTCTGGACGAATATGCTCATCTATGGCTAGTGTGATCGTTTTATTTTTTTTACTCAAAACAATCGGTATGATTTCGTCCTCAAAACGTCCCTCTTTAGTGGCATGTGCCGCTTTCTGATGACTTAAATAAGCGATCTCATCCTGCTCTTCCCGACTAATCCCATAGCGATCCACCAGACGCTCTGCTGTTTCACCCATTAAAATATCGTGATGCGGATCTGTAAGTAGGTCCCACAAAGCGTCTGTCATTTCACCATGCATCAACCTTTTGCCAAAACGAGCTTGCTTTAAAACATAAGGAGCACGGCTCATGCACTCTACACCACCCGCGATCACAACCTCGCTATCGCCTAAAGCTATCTGTTGCAGACCTGAGACAATTGCCTGCATACCGGAAGAACATTGTCGCTGAACAGTCAATCCTGTCACTTGCTGAGGCAGACCAGCATCCAGAAGAGCTGTTCTTGCAATATTCGGCTCATCCGTACGTTGAATACAATTCCCTAGAATAACTTCATCAATCTCTCCTGGGTCAATCCCTGTTGTATCCATGATGTCACGAATCGTTAGTTCAGCTAATTTACGTGCTGACACATCTTGAAACATGCCGCCAAATGTTCCGATTGGCGTCCGTTTTGCTGCGACAATTACGATAGGCTCTGCCATGCTACTCCTCCTTGGGGATGCAACTATTTTCCTTTATTGTCGCACAATTCCAATAAGAGTGTCACCCATTCTTCACTTTGTTTTTGTTCCATTACATAAAAACCTGCTTGTTCATAAGCTTCTACTACTTTTGGTAAAATCCACTCTACTATTCCTGACAGGATCAAGCGGCCTGTAGGCTTAAAGGTACGTCTTACTAGCGGTAACATCTGAATCACTTCTTCTCCGCCAATATTAATGAAGATAAAATCAAAATGCTTTTCTAAGGATAATAGGTTATCGTCGACTGATGCATCACCTATCAATACCTTCACAGATTGATCAGATAATTGATTGAGGGCTAGATTTTGCTTTAGTTGATAATCGGTTTCTGGATTGATATCTGCTGCATAGACAGGGTATGCGGCTCCATTTAGTAGGCTGAAGATAGAAAGAATCCCTGACCCCGCTCCCACATCCAAAATAGTTTTGCCTGCTAATTGACTCTCCTGTAAAAACCGCAAAATATCCTGAGTTGTTCCATGATACCCCGTTCCAAAAGCAGCACCGGGATCAATGTAGAGCACATGCGCCGCTTGCTCTACCACCTTCGCGTCTTCCCAGGAAGGCGCTATTAGCCAATCACCTATTTGTATGGAGGTAAACTCATCTTTCCACGATTCGTTCTCCTCCTCAACTTGTTCAGTAGCTGCAATTCTAATTCTGCCTTCCCATTGATCAAGATATCTTTGTAGTCTAGCTGTCTGTTCCTGCTCGGTAGTCGCTAGTGGTTCAAACAGATAGGCGGTCATCGGTTTCTCAGTTAATTCCGCATAATCGTAGCCATTGTCAGTCGTAATGACCTCTACTTGGGGTTCAATCCACCCTAATGTGTAGTCGGTTTCCATAATGGTATAGGAAAATATCTCCTCTAATTCTCCTGGTAGGGAAAGCGTATATTTCATCCAATATTTTGTCATGCAACAAGTTCCTTTCTGCCAAAAATCTAGCATATTCTAGTGTAGACATGGTAATATGAACGGTATTAGAGCGTGTTCAAGAGAGGGGTCTACATGATGTTTGATGAGTTTTTCTATCGAAGACGAAAAAACAAAGGCATCCTGTATGTAATGATTAGCTTTATCGTACTTAGTGTGTTGTTAGTTGCCGCAGGAATCTACTATATTATGTAGTTCTGTCTCCTTCGCTTTACTTACCTATCGCCTCTCGATTATACTTGAGGATGTGCCCAATTTAGAAAAACGGCACTTATGATTGTATACTACTTATCAGTTACGTTACCAGTACGTTTGAATAGAAAGAAGGTTCTCTCATGTCGCGAATTCTCATCTCCGGATATTACGGCTTTAATAATGCCGGGGACGATGTTGTGTTATATGGAATAATTACCTCGCTCAGACGAGAACAACCGAATATTTCCCTATCCGTGTTGTCAAATACGCCTGAGCGGACAACATCGCTATTTGGGATATCCGCTCATAATCGTTGGAAGCTCCCCACGATTGTGCGAGAATTAAAGCAAAGCGACCTGTTGGTAATGGGTGGCGGTACACTCATGCAGGACGTTACCAGCCCCCGCAGTGTACTCTATTATCTCGGGATCGTTACCATTGCCAAATTGTTAGGCAAACCCGTCGTATTTTATGCCCAAGGCTTCGGTCCCATCCTAAAATCCTTTAGCCGTTCCATGATTAAAACAGTCGTGAATCATGTAGATGTCATTACTGTACGCGATCATGAATCAGGTGAAGATTTTAAAGCTTGTGGAGTAACCAAGGCTCCGTTATATGTTACAGCGGACCCTGCACTCACTATTCATCCTGAAGATATTTCAGATAAGCGAGGGGCTGAGCTGGTATCACCTATGTTCGAAGATTCATCCCGACCGCTTGTGATCTTTTCCGTTCGTGATTGGAAAACGGAAGCGCGTTTCAAACAGGTGATTGCCGATGCTGCGGATTATTATCAGGAACGCGGATGGAACGTGCTGTTTCTACCGATGCATTTCCCAAGTGATATCGCCCCTTCTGAGGATATTTTAAAGGCGATGCAGCATAAGGGCGCGGCAATGCTGAAAGAGCATGTCTCTTTTCATGACATTATGTGCATCTTGAAGCAAGCGGATTACGTGGTGGGGATGAGGCTTCACTCTTTGATCCTTGCTTGTATGCTTCACATTCCGTTTATCGGGATTTCCTATGATCCTAAAATTGATCGTTTTGTGGAACGTGCAGGCATGACCTGTGCGGGCCATATCAAGGATTTAACATCAGAACAGTTGCTTTCGCTACTTGACGATCGTATGCAACACCTAGATCGAGAGCAAGCTATCATCCGTGAAAAAGCTGACATGCTCAAAGCGGAAGCTATGAAAAGTAGTGAGCTAGTTTTACAAGCGTTAGCCAGCAAGAAATAACTGTCGTTTGTTTGTAAGGAGGCAAAAGATCTTGTCACTCTCTTCGTCATTACTTATCGCGTTAAACAAAATGTTTCCTTTGCCCGTTCATCCGTTCAATCTAGCGAATGACGGTAAAATGAGCTATACCGAATGGCAATTCCGCAAGGGTGATCAGACCATTCAATTCTTCTTGCCGTTCCATTCTCAGGAAGAAATGTTTAAAAATAAGACCGTGTTAGATATCGGTTGTGGCGGTGGCGGTAAAACCTGCTATTACGCTACATTTGGTCCAGAAAAGATTATCGGAATTGACATTGTTCCTCATTATGCAGAAGAAGGTAATGCCTTTGCTCGGGAAAAAGGCTTGGATAACATCGCCTCCTTCATGACAGGTGATGCATCCAAAATGTTGTTTGAAGACGAGACATTCGATACAATCATCATGAACGATGCGATGGAACACGTAGATAATCCAGAGAAAACGCTGGAGGAATGCTTTCGTGTCTTGAAAAAGGGCGGTCATCTATACATTAACTTCCCACCGTATTACCATCCATACGGCGCTCACTTGTCAGATGCAATTGGATTTCCCTGGGTTCACTCCTTCTTTTCTGAACAAACCTTGATCGATGCGTATCGTAAACTCGTTCAAGATTTGCCAGACGGGGAAGATCGTCTAGGCTTTCGTATCAGCAAACGTCCAGATGGTTCCGAGTACTTCTCGTATATCAATCGCATGACGATCAGACGTTTCCGCAACATTCAAAAAGGCGTTCACTACCCTGCTGTGTATGAAAAGGAAATCCCTCTGCGCAATGTAGTAGCTAATTTAGCAAAAACGTCTTTGTTCCGTGAGTATTTTGTGAAGATGGTCGTTTGTGTTTATCAAAAGAAATAAGACAAAACCCCCAAACAGATCGAATGAACTGTGACCCGTAAGATGGACATTTTGAAAAAAGTGACCTTCTTACGGGTCTTTTGTGTTTTAATCAACTTATTAAAATAAAGCGAGGAAAGAATTGTGGGAAAAACAAGAGCTAATTCAAAGGTTTTCACGGAACAAGAAATGAAACATCTTGAAGCTAACCCTTATGTTCAGCATGTAACGTACAAAAGTATTACTTATGCACCAGCATTTAAGGTAGCAGCTGTCAAAGCGTATCAAGAGGGACAAACACCTATGGAAATTTTTTGTGGTGCTGGTTTTGACATAGACGTTATTGGTCATAACAAACCAAAAACATGCTTAAAACGTTGGCGTAATGTGTATCAAATTCATGGAGAGATCGGCCTTTTAGAAGAACAACGAGGAAAGAAAAGTACGGGTAGACCCTCGACAACGGAGTTGTCCGTAGAGGAAAAGCTTAAACGAGCTGAGGCGCGTATCAAGTTTTTAGAGGCGGAGAACGACTTTTTAAAAAAGCTCGACGCGCTCGAAAAGCAGAAGTTGCAGAGGTAACGTTATCCCCCTCCGAGCGCTATCAAATCATTAATCGCACCATACGTCAGTACAATTTGCGTGATGTAACACGATATCTTTGTAAACTTGCATGTGTTAGTGCGAGTGGCTACTACCGTTGGCTTCGTGCGGAGAAAACTAGACAGCTACGAGAGGATGCGGACGAACATGACATTAAACTTATCAAGAAGCACTTTGACGCTCTTCGTGGTAAAGCAGGAGCATTAGTTATTAAGATGCGACTTGAGCGTGAAAGTGGAGTGATCATGAATCATAAAAAGATTCGTCGATTGATGCGAAAGTATAAACTTGTTGCTACCATTCGCCAAGCCAATCCCTATAGAAAATTAGCTAAGGCAACGCAAGAGCACCAAACATGTCCCAACCTGTTGCAGCGTCAGTTTGATCAGGGAGAACCTGAAAAAGTACTGCTCACCGATATTACGTATATGTATTACGGTAATGGTCAATGTGCCTACCTGTCGGTAGTCAAGGATGGGGCAACAAAACAGATTTTAGCTCACTATCTTTCTTCTTTAAAGCTTCCATTGGTGAGGATTACTTTGAAACGACTGTTCCAACGTCTAGATGGCAACATTCACCCCGAAGCCATTCTACACTCAGACCAAGGTCTGCATTATACCCACTTTAAAACCCGTCGCTTAATCAGGAAAGCAGGCTTTAGGCAGTCCATGTCCCGTAAGGGAAACTGTTGGGATAATGCTTCCATGGAAACTTTTTTTGGTCATATGAAAGACGATTTGGAATATAAGACATGTCAAACGATACAAGAGTTGAGGGATCGAGTAGACAGTTACATTGATTATTACAATTCTGAACGTTACCAGTGGTCATTAAAAAAGATGACCCCTGATGAATTCAGAAGTCATCTTTTAGCTGCCTAGTTAGGTATTCTTTTAAAACTGTCTACAAATAGGGTCACAGTTCAGAAAACTCTGTTGGGGGTTTTACTATTTCGCTATCCTCTATCATAATGTAGTAATTTTGATCTTGAGGTAAAAATATGCGTAATTAAGCCTATTCACCTGTCAGCTTTTCTGATCGCTGTTTCGGGCAAACCAGTACCTGAGGTCGCTCCGTCTTGGGATGAGGGACAATCGCTGTGTTTACTTGAAAAACGTCAGAAAGTCGCTTTGTGGTCATCATTTCAGTCGGTGTTCCCTCATCCGAAATCCTACCATCATGTAGCACAATAATCCGATCACAGTACAGGGAAGCTAAATTCAGATCGTGTAAAACAGATACGACTGTTACCCCGCAATCCTGCTGCCACTCCTGCACCACGTCCATGAATTGCACTTGATAATGAATATCTAAATAAGTGGTTGGTTCATCCAACAAAACGATGCTAGGCGACTGAGCCATTAACTTGGCTAATGCAGCTCTCTGTCGTTGTCCACCACTCAATTGGTCTAGTCTTTTGTTTGCCAGCTTCTTCAACTGTAGTCGATCCATAATGCTATCGATAAACGGTCCACTATCCTCAGTTTCTGTTCCCCACCAGGATTGATATGGAAAACGTCCCATTTCTACGACTTCTTGCACCGTATAATGAATCGCAGGTATCGTTTCCTGTTGAAGAACAGCCATATGCTGGGACAGTTTTTTTCTCCCATATGACTTGATGTCTTTTCCATATACGAGAATCTGTCCAGCAGATGGCGTCTCCGCTCGTGACATCAGAGATAGCAGGGTAGATTTGCCACTGCCATTCGGTCCAATAATACCTAGCCACTCACCCGCTCGAATCTCAATGCTCACCTGTTGCAAAACCGATTGATTTCCATATCGATGTGAGACATCACAGACAGAAATGACAGGAGCATTCTGTTCTTTTTGCAAGGTCTCCTGGCTATTGAAGTATGTGGAATAATCACGATTTTGCTGTAGCTTATGTTCTGATGTTACTTGTTGTCCTCTGCTCTTCATCAGCGATCATCCTCCCCTGCGCTTCCGTTTATTTCGGATCAGTAGCATGGCAAAGAACGGTGCACCAATAAAGGCGGTTACTACTCCAAGTGGTATCTCTGTTGGGGCAAGTAAGGTACGGGAGATGGTATCCGCCCACAACACATAAATAGCACCACCTAAAGCAGACATGGGGATCAATAAGCGGTAATCAGACCCTATGATCATCCGAAGTAAATGAGGAACGACCAATCCAACAAAACCGATCACACCTGCCACGGATACAGCAGCTGCCGTCACGAGAGTAGCTGTTAGTAGCACGATCCACTTCGTCCGTTCTACATGCAGACCTAGATGCCCGGCTTGTCTCTCTCCCAATGCAAGCATATTTAAGGGACGAGCATATGCAAATAAAATCAGTAGTCCTATCACTAAGTATGGCAATAAGACACTTGTATAGGACCAGCCCCGCATAGCCAGACTTCCCATCACCCAAAATAAAATTTCATTGATGGTTTGCTTAGACATTGCCACAAGAAAAGAAACAATCGAGCCTAGGAAGGCTTGCATAACTACCCCAGATAAAATCAGGGTTTCAATCGGAATCTTTCCGTTTTCTCTTGCCATCTGCAACACAATCACTAATGTACAAACTCCGGTCACAAAGGCAGTCAATGGCACTGTCCATTGTCCCAACCAAGCATATTGCAGGCCAAAGTAAATAAGGATGGCCGCCCCAACTGAAGCACCAGAGGATACTCCTAAAGTAAAGGGGTCTGCTAGTGGATTGCGTAAAACACCTTGAAACGCTGCCCCTGCTATCCCAAGCGAAGCCCCGACTAACAAAGCCAAGATTACCCTCGGCAATCTGACGTTTAGCATAATTTGTGTAGAGGACTCATCCCATGTAACGGGAATAAATGAATGAATCCCAGGAATCTGGTGCAATAAAATACGTGTAATCTCATCCATCGGCAACAGAACAGAACCAATGGCTAAACTAGCCACAACAGACAGCAGGAGCAGTATCATTCCCACTGCTCCTGCTGTCATTCTTTTTTTCCCATTCATCTGTCCGTAAGCGTTATTTGTACTCATCCTAGAGGTCAGCCCCACTTACTTAAATTTATCAGGATAGATTGCTTTCGCCATCTCTTTCAAGCCTTCTGCAAGGCGTGGTCCAGGACGACTGATGATATTCTGGTCAAGTCCTACTACTGTGTTGTTTTTAATCGCCTCGATCCCACTCCAGCCTTTACGAGAACGTATAATATCCTCTAAGGATTGGTTTGTTTTAGAGTCTATTACTCCCAGTGTGTAGAGAATAACATCGGGATTTTTTTTAATGATGGTCTCTTCATTAATTTGTACCCAGCCTTTTGTGTCACCAGCCACGTTGATTCCACCAGCAAGCTCTATTATTTGGTTCAAAAATTCCCCGCTACCAACCGTCCAGCCTGGAGAAAATTCAAGATAAACTTTCTTTTTCTCGTTCATATTTTTTACAACAGCTAAAACCTCGTCACGAGTCTTTTGAAGCTCGTCCACAACTTTCTTCGCTTCAGCCTGATGATCGGTAATTTTTCCATACAACTCCATATTTGCAATCACGTCATCATACGTCTTTGGTTCTACCTTAAAGATTTTTACACCAAGCTCTCGAAATTTCTTGACCGTCTCTTCTTTCATTGAAATCCCTGTAAAGACAATATCCGGTTTGGCAGCCAAAATGGACTCAACGTTCGGCGCCATAATGCTCCCCATTTTCGGCTTATCCTTAGTAGATGCCGGGTAATCATCGTAGTCAGAAACTCCCATGATGTTTTGCTCAAGTCCTAGTGCAAATAACGTTTCCGTTTCAGCAGGCGATACTGATACAATACGCTCCGGGGCTTTTTCGAAGGTGAACTCTTCCCCCGTCACATCTTTTACTTTGAGCGGATAGATGGTTTTTAGTGTAGTATCTGTCGCTTGATTATCCGATGCCGAATCAGTCGCTTGGTTCTGATTTGGGGAAGATTGTGCTCCGTCCTTTGGTGTTGTTCCACCCGAACACGCGGTTAGCGAAACAGCTAAACATACTGTTAGCAATGCTGTTAGACTATGTTTCATTTTGTTCATGGAAATATCCTCTCTTCACTCGATTTTTATCGATCATATCTACCAAAAAATCCCTAATCCTTCAAACAGACGGATTAGGGATGGTGTCGCCTCTTGAACGGGAGGACTGCTCTCCTCCATCTAACTTAAAGAAATACAATTGTCTCGTAAAAGAAACTATCGTATTTAATTATAGGAGAAAGAAAGCGAACTTACAAGAAAACTGGTATATAAGATAAAATAACCTTTCTATCTAATCACTTCACCGGTAATCGCATCAACATACAGCCTAGGTGTGTCATGATAATATATCTGATAAACCAAGTGAGGAACTGCTATTTGTTGCTTCTTATCCATTAGCATGACATAGACTAAAGACAATGGGCGTTCCTTCAAGTAGATAGTAGCAGCTACGTCTGGTGTCATTGCTTTCGATTTGTCCGGGAGGCTAGTAGTTCCTTGTACTCCATAGCCCAGATCAAGTCCAATTACCTTTTCTGTTTTGGCATCAAGGGTCACAGAATAACTTCGATTAATGATGGGAATACCTTGATACGACCTTCTAAATCGATAGGTTTGAGTCAAACTTGTTTTTTCAACATCTATCAATAGAAGCTCTTTCGTATGAACATTCATATATCTTTCTATGATGCCCTTCGCTATTCCAGACAATTCCTTGTGAACTGCGATGGTAGAAGAATCCCTCTCTTTCACACCTGGAGTACTAATCCTAAATCCCATCAATTGTCCATCAAGGGTTTCTACCTTAATTATTTTTCCTTCTTCGATTTGCCAGGAATATTCTTTATAGGTATCGGTAGACAAAGTATCCTCTACCGCTCCAGGTCCATATACGACGATTCCAAATTCCTGTTGAAGGATTCTCACAACCTCTTCCGGAGTATGCGCAATCAGTTTTTTACCCTGAGCTACGATCGGAATAGGCTTACTATATCCTTGGCTTTGCTCCTCTTCCTTCGCTTCTCTTACTTGTCCACTGACCGCATCAATATAGCCTGAAAAGTTAAATTCATAGGTAAGCCGCGGTTGTTCATCCCCTTGGTAAACTAGCCTCATGTCTTTCATAAATAATTGTTTAGCAGTCGCTTTGGATATAGCTTGCTGCGGCAAAGGAAATTTCATATTTGTATCTGTGCTTTTTGTGATGGTTGATTGTTTTATTTGACCTGATTCATCTAATTCCACTTTATAGCTATCCGCTAAAAAGGGGATTCCATTTACCATACGATTCATGAAAATGTATCCGCGAGCAGGGGCAGAGAGTGCGGGATTTATTTGATATCCCTTTAAATCTTCACCTCCAAGCTGCTGCAAATAGGTATCTTTTGCTTTTGGTTTTGGGGTTACCACATCGTTCTTTTCTTTTTCTTTGGCTGTTTGCTTCTGTGAAAGTGACTCCTTTAGAGAAGTCTTTGGATTAGATACAAGCTTTTGCTGTTGATTTTGTTTTTGTTTTTGTTCCTGCTTTTGCTCTTGTTTTTGCTTTTCTGATACCTCAACAGGGGGTTTCGCAATAAACTCCTGTTTCGTAGGATAGCTGGACATAGGTGGGAAAGCCTCTTTATTCACTGAAGGTGCAAAAAGGTACAATATAAGTGCGAATACGCTTGCTAGTCCAAGCCCAAATTGAATTGGTCGATAAAATCTGTTTCTTCTGTGCACCACAATATTTGTCTGATACTCTAGCTGGGTACGTAAGGTTTCTACAAACTCTTTTCTTGGTTTATTCTTTGTATGTAATTTTCTTAATCGAACGAGCAATTCCTTATCTTTTTGCCAATCCATCGTACAGCTCCCCTCCTATCCGTCCTGCTAGTTCCTTTTCAAGCTTTTTCAATGCTCGATGCAAGGTCACTTTCACCTGTGATTCCGAATAATCCATGATGGAGGCTGTTTCCCTAACGCTGTATCCCTGAATTCCCCTTAGGATGACAACCATTCTATAATGCTGTGGTAGCTTTTGGATCGCTCGGATCAGCTCCTGCTCCTCTTCCCAGCTCTCTACTTCTTTTTCTGGTAACCCATCTGAAGACACATGTTTTTTTAGTACATCAATGGAAAACAGACTTTTCCATCTTTTCTTGCGATGATAATCAATAGCAATGTGCTTCGCTATCGCAAATAGCCACGTTTTCATATTTGCTCTATTTTCATAGCGTGCCAAAGAACGGATCACACGGACAAAAACCTCCTGTGTCAAATCCTCTGTGTCATTTTGATTGCCAGTATAGTACAGCAGAAAATGATAAACATCTAAATAATACTGCTCATAGATTAACAATACTTGCTGTTTTATATCTTCGTCATACAATGCAGTTCCTCCATTCACAAGCTCTTGTTGATACATATCTCAGATTACATAAGCAACATTTACTGCCAATATCCTGCTACTCTGTTTCTTGTTTAATTGTTTAATAAGGTCTCCTAACATACTAAACAAGCCTATATATGGCTGTATTCTTAACGCGTGGTTACCCTACCCTTGATTTACTTGTCATTTTACAATTAGCCATCAAAGCTATAGATTTTACCGTCTGCTCCCACCCCAAAGGCATAATGCTTTTTTTCAGGAGTTGTACCATCTAGGATGACTAGCGTTACCCCATTTGTTCCAGTCATGATCATATTCCCAACTGTGTAGCTTTTTGCATTGTCTCCTTGTACACGCTGTAAGAATTCGTATGCCTTTTGTTTGGCCAGCTCTGGGGATGCCCCTTTTCCTGATGGGCGTTTTTCAAAATGTATATATACAAGCTTGCCTGTTTCTTCCTCTATATGCATTCTGATCTCTTCTTTCTTGTCAGTCTTTGACTTTTTAAAATTAATATCGTAAAAAGTATTATACTTAGATAGGCTAATTTCTTTTACGTTATAATCTCTTAATTCCGGGTAAAGTACGTGCATCCGATCAAACATAGCCTGTGCCGGCTTTGTCAGCTCGTCATTTGGCATTTCCCGATTTTCGAGGTCAGCCGCAAACCATTTATCAAATAGAATTGGCTTTGTTACAGCATCCAAACTTTCAATTTTACCGTTTTCACCGAAACGCACTGAAACGTAATTTGCCACATTACTCTTATTTGGTAGGCTAATTCGGAAATTGACCACCGGAGGCAGGGTTTTAGCTGGGATTATCTTGCCTTCCACTTCTTTCTCTTTTTGTGTTTCTCTCCATACCGAAATAGGGGAGTCGTTCTTTGCCTTTCCTCCATATAATTTTTCTACTAAAAGAGCTGCTTGTTGTTTAGCAGTTTCATCCGTTATTTGTTTTTCCAATCCCTTTGGCGAAGCGTAAACACTTGTCCCATTTGGATATTCTGTGCGGTCTAAAAAGCCGAAATATAGCAGTTCTCCTGTTTGTTTGTCCAGTTGAATATTGACGAGTGGCGTGTTACCTGCACCATTTTTGCTTACTTCTACGTCGATTAATTTACTCCATCTTTTTTTAAGCTCAATCTTCTGATTGTTATACTCCTTGATTTCGGGAAAGGCTAGCGTCAGCTTTTCTATCACACTCTTTACCTGCCAATTGATATCAGCTTGCGGGGGAATTTGCCCTTGTGTAGAGGTAGTTTTTTTCCCATTCGTCTTCGTATCTATAGCCCAAACCGATGAAATCGGTACAGAAAGTAGCGTTATGACGGAAGCAGTTGCCATAAATCTGTGTAATGACATGGTTTTGTTTTTGGGGGTATTCATCTTATCTCTCCTCAATGTCTACCTTTTTTAACCTCTATTAGTCGAACCAAGCTTGAAATGGTTACAGTTTTTTCTTTTTTTATGGGTGATACGCACAAAATCGACTTGGTGAGGGATAAATGAGTTAGCTTTTCCCTTCATCAAAATAACCCCGAGTTCTTAAAAGTCACTCGGGGTTACAGATGTTATAGAGAGCTATCGGGGATACAGGCAGAAGGTATCCGTTAAAACTGCGTGCTATCTTTTTCTTCACAATAGATTACTTGCTGTAGTATCTGTACCGATAATTTGTAGGAGTTGCATTATGGGATGGAAATCCTCCCAAAGAAGGTAGTACGTACAATGTTGAAATGAGATTCCACAAATCCTCGGATAGAAAAAAAACTATAAAACGAATATGGATGAGACTTCAATCGAAATGCAAAATGGCATGGTTAATTTCATAGCGAAACTGGAATCCGTATCTGAAGATGACGGTTGCTGTGCTGTCTATCCGTCACGTCCCCAGATAAAATATCTTGATTTAGGGAACGCTTCATCCTGGGACGATAGTGCCTTGCCCATAACAAAAAGGTTGTCGATAAGCGTTCCTTATGGTTACTTTTGCAATCTTAAACTAGAGATTAGCTCCATTAAGCTATTGGATATTACATCAAAAGATCCCCTTCCAAAATCTCCTAATTCAATCCTCCCATTTTTATTATCTAGAACAACTATTAAGCCATTCCCTTCTATTCCTATAGGAATTTTATAAAGTCTATTGCCATGATTGTTTTTATATCCTTCTAACGTGCTTTCAAAAGAATCTAATTCGATATTTGGCAATACAGCTTCTAATCTAATATAATGACTATCAATAAACCCATCTAAATCAGCAAACCAATATGAATTAAAATATTCATTAACTGAAGAGTGGAATTTAATATCTAACCGTTCTTCGATTTCCTTTAAATGGTGATTAGTATTTTTCACAACCGGTTTCCACAAAATCTCTTCATCATCATCCATCTCACCTTGATAAATGAATGAGTCAATTTCTTCGTTGTATTCTGTTTTGAATAGAAAGTCCAATCCTTTGTCAAAGTATTCCTTTCTTAATTTGAAGTATTCGTTCATAACATCTTTTATTTTCAAAGAAATCAACTTCATCCATTTTTATTAGAAATTCTTCTAAAGAGTTAGCAATTAGCTCATCTTCATAATATATGGGGCATTGGCCATTACTATTTTCTTTGTATAAATCTATTGTTAAACAAGAAATTTCTGATATCTCAAAAAAACAAGCAAATTTTCTTGATCATAGTCATCTCGCCTGATATTATCAGTGTAAAACTCTTCTCCAAAAATAAAATCAACAATACCCTCTGGATCCATTAATCTGTTAAACCTTGATTGGAAACTATGACAAACAAACCCATATCCAATCTCACTAAAAAAATTTCTAAGTTCTTTTGGAAATTTTCGTCCCCATCTATCTTCAGCTTCCTTAATTTGTTCATCTGAAAGTCTATAAAATACATGCTTTTTAGAGGAATCAATTTTCATTTCTGGCTCAATAATATATTGTTTTAAAAAATCAAAATCACTCATACTTACTCCCCTTTCTGTTAATACTCATCAATTGCCTAGGTATATCTGTCTTGCAAGTCCACCATAATTATTTTGATATATTCATAAGCAACAAACTTTTGTTGATGCCATCATGGTTTTAGACACCTGTCAAACTGATAAAAATAATTTTGTCACAAAGATAGATAATCATCTATTTAAAATTGAGTTATATTCCTTGAATATCTGATATTTTAATCCTAATATTCAATCTCTAAAGTTTTTTCTTCCCTTATCACTAGAAAAGGAACAAATAAAATACCCCTGATGATCAATGATATCTTATCAGAGGTATTTCCATATAGAATCAATTATTTTAAGACATTAATACCACTTCTCCGTCACGATTTCGAACCAGATATAATGCCTCGACACCAAAATACAGTTCGTACTCTTCGGGAAGATTTTCAAATATACACCCAAGATATTCAAATTCTGTATCAATATACTCTTCTGGAACAGCTCCACCTATTTTAGAAGAAAAATACTCGACTGCTTCTTCTGAGTATACCTCTATACCAAGTTCTAGTACATCTGGCTCAATTCCTTCTTCATAATAAATAATACGTTCTCTTAATCTATTAATTGAAGTACCCTCATTTTCAGTATTTAATTCTGCCCCTAAGGGTACTTCTATGATTATTGGATCATCTTGTTCATTAATATCTTGATATATTTGCCAGCATAAAACTCCTTCAATGTCTGGAAACCTCTCCCTATCGCAATAAATTTGCATTAAAAAACCATACTCTATCTCCTCAAAATATAATGGAAATTTTTCAGGTCTATGAGTAGGCAAACCTCCAATTCTATCTATAAACATATTATTCTTATCTTGCACAGTGCGTTCTCTGGTTTTCATATAAAATACCTTTTTCATTAATTACCTCCAGAAAAGTAATTTGATTTATTTGAAGAAATCTTCGAGATGTACAAAACCATCTTTTGTATTTACTCCCGGAATTAAATTATGTTGTTTACCAGGTTGTATTTTTTGCCATCTATCCTTCCATAATCTTCCCACCATCTGATTAGCCCATCCATCACGTAGACCAATAAATTTATAAATATATCCTCCTGCTACTGAATCTAGAGCATGTGCGGCATCTAATCCATCCCCTTTTTTACCTCCTAACCATTTATTAGCCATTCTTCTAGCTGAATTTATTATAGCATTTCTAATTTTTTGTGGAGTATTATGGAAATTACTTAAATTCATAACCAAATCATTGGTTTTGTGCAAAGATAGGTAGTTTAGTTCTGTCATTTGTTCTGCTAAATGGTCAGCAAATTTTTTCATTTTATCATGGCCTGCTTTTCTTGCAGTCGCTTCATCAACCCCGAAATGAATATCTACAGGTTCTTTTTTCTCTCCATCCTTCTTACACTGCCCAGTCCCAAGCCCTGCCAATCCCAACGGATCAATAAAACCAACTGGATCGCCATTCACATAGGCAAATCGGTTAAAGGTCTGTCCTTCTGTCACGTCCCCTGGTAAAATATCTCGATTCAGGAAACGCTTCAGTCCGGGGTGATAATACCGCGCCCTCATGTAATACAAGCCATTGGGGTCGGTCATGACACCATCTCTACCATTATAACAAAACGGTTGGGAGGTTGTACCATCATGCTGTTCTAATTCGCCATACACGCCATAGCTGTAGCGGTCAGTGACGCGTCCGCTCCAATCACTCAGCATCGTGGTACTACCACGCATATCTGTATGATACGACAAGTAATTTCCCTGCGCATCCTCTCGACCGATCAGGCCTTGTCCATACACATAATAAGCTTTCGGACTACCGTCTTCCCCTAGCTCCATAAGTACACGGCTAAGCTCCTCGACTTGGTCGACTACATAGCGTGTCGTCTTTCCCTTCCACGTCATCGAGGTACGTAGGTGCTCGGCATCATAGGTGTAATGTGCTTGACCTGTGCGGACTAAACAATTGCGGGCGTCGTATGCATAGGTATGGGTTTTTTCATTCTCTGTCCATGTGAGTAGATTGCCGTCTGCATCCATCTCTACTGGATGCTCATTTACTTGGGAAAGTCGGTTGTCCTTTCCATACCCCATCGTTTTCTTCGGTGTGGTCTCTACCGTCCCGATTCCCGTGACGTTTCCACCTTGATCGTAGCTATACCAGACGCGTCCGCCCGGCCATTCACCGCTTACCAGTCGTTTTAGAGAGTCATAGGTGTACTGCTTTTCCTCTTCCTGCACAATTTGCCCTAGCTCATTGTACACGTAGCGGTATTTCTGAAGCATCACGCCTTGGCGACTTTGATCCCACAGACGCAGCATTTGTCCGGCGGCATCGTAGCTGCGCTGCTCGATGGTTCCATTTGGTCGAACTGTCTTGATCAGTCGCCCATTTTCATCGTAGGTGTAGGTAGTACGACGTCCTGCCCAGTCTTTTACCTCCGTGAGCTGTCCAGCTACATCGTAGGTATATTGAACAATCTTCCCATCTGGATAGATGAGATGGGTCAGTTGACTATTTTCGTCATATCGGTATTGAATGGTATTTCTGTAGCTATCTGTACAAGCAGTGACACGTCCTAACAGATCGTACTCCCGATGCTTCGTTCCTGCTCCTTCTTCCTGTACCTTGACGAGATTGCCGTCTGTATCGTATTCTCTACGAACTGTGCTAACCTCATCCTTTTGCTCGATCAGCTGACCGGCGGTATCGTAGCGATAGTGAGTTTCCTGTCCTCTGGCATTGGTACGTTTGTGCATCCAGCCTCGTTCATCATAGGCAAAATGGGTAGCTTCCCCGGTGGCATTTTGTTCCTCCACCACCAGCCCACTTTGATCGTACCGAAGCGTCGTTTCGTTTTCATTGGCATCGGTATAGCTGATGAGGCGCCCTTCCTTGTCATATTGCTGACGATAGATCGCGGCGTCGTTTTCCATAACCTCGGTTAGACGAGCAACAGCATCATAGGCGTAGGTTGTGGTTTGTCCGAGGGCATTTGTCTTTTTGGTGCATTGGTATAATTTATTAAAACCGTACAGCGTTGTATGACCTAAGGCATCTGTAGCGGAAACGAGATTGCCTCCTGCATCATAGCTGACGTCCTGTACCTTATTTCCCAGTGCATCCCAAACCTGAATGAGGCGTCCGTTTTCATCATAGGCGGCTTTCTCGGTTCGCCCTAATGGATCTGTAATGGAGATAATGCGCCCCATTTGATCCCGCTCATAGTGAATTTCCGCTTCATTTGGCTGGATAACAGCTATCAACTGGCCCTCTGCGTCATACCGATAGGTGGTTGTTTGTCCTAGCGCGTCCGTTATGCTCTCCACTTGTCCTAGCACATGATAGCGATAACGGGTGGTTGCTCCTGAAGGCATCGTTTCTTCCACACGATGATCGAAGGCATCATAGGCAAAGGAATACGGGCGTCCAAGCGGATCGATTACTTGTACGATGTTATCGTTAGCATCATAGGTGCGGCGTACTTTGCCACCCCGTCCATCTTGGAACGATGCAATACGACCAACCTCGTCGTAGCCTACCTGTATGACACGACCTTCTCCGTCATAGACAGCTGTGAGGTAGCCTTTGTCATCGTATTGATAACGGCTCGTCACATCATTCGAATCTGTATAGCTTACGCGTTGTCCGTGCTCGTTGTAGCCAATCTCTGAGCGACTTTCGTCGGGGCGGGTAATGCTTACCAAACGTCCTCTCTCATCATACGTGTAGCTCGTGATGCCACCCTCCGCATTGATTTCGGACAGCAGTAGATCGTCCTCGCTGTATACATAGCTGGTTTGATTCCCTAGTGGGTCGATTACTTGAATCAGATTGCCTCGTTGATCGTACTCGTAGGTGGTGGTCTCTTCTTTTCCTACTGTTTCGGAAATCATTTGACCTCGGTCATTATATTCATACGACACACGGATACCGTCTTTTTCTTGTTTCTCTACTAGTAGCATCCGCTCGTCATGAACCAAGACCTCGGTTACACCCAAGCTGTCTGTGAAAGTCGTAATCATGGAACCAGGCATGCTTTGTGTGTCGTAGCTAAAGTGAGAAGCTAGGCCCAAAGCATTCGTTTGTGCAATGACCCTTCCCTCATGGTCGTAGGTATTCTGGTACTGCATGATTCCGTTCACAGTAAGTGACTCGATCTGTCCTTGAGCGGTGTATATTAGTTCGCTGACCGTTCCATTCGGATCAATGAATTGGCTGAGGCGATGCGACTCGTTGTAGTCGAATTGTACACTGCGAGAGACATCATGAACACGGTATAATAACCCGTCTTGTCCATACTGCAAAGATAAAGAGTGACCTGTAATGGCATCTCTCATGTTGACAAGGCGATGATAAGAATCATAGTTGAATACAAGAGATTGTCCCAAAGCGTTCGTTTGTTTACTTAACTGCCCGTTTCGTTTAAAAAAGTACGTTTCCCGTGTGTTTCGACTGTATAGTTCGTAGCCATCTCCTGTTTGGAGCAGCTCATAAAACATCATATCAACATCTGTTGAACGGTACAGAGTAGGATCTGCTTTCGTCTGCATAAACACATTTCTTCTGCCCGTATTCCACCAGATGGTAATCTCACCTTGGTCTATACGCTCCATGTCGGCATGCATCTCATAATTATGCGTCCAAGCTTTTCCGAGCACGCCCTGCTGGAGAAGCATCGAATTGTAATGTAGCTCGAATGTCCATGTCTCAGCTCCATACAGCTTCAGGGTAGGATGAATGATAAATTGCGCACCAGAGCCAGCATGAATCGGATCACGTAGGCAGCTTTTTTCATTGGCGCTCTTCGGATTCTTTTGTTTTGCCTTTTCTGCATTCCTTGCTTTTTGAGCGGCTTTTTTACGCTCTTTTTTCGATAGCTTTTTCTTTCCTTTGTGTCGGTTCCTTTTACCACCCAGTAAGCCCGCAACAGTGGCAACCCCACTACCAGCCACTTCTTCTAGCACTTGGTATCCTGCTTCTGTCGCGACTTCTTTTGTAATGGCTTTTCCAATTTTACCAACACGACTGTTTGCCATTGCCTTGAGCTTCATACTGCTTTTCATCTTCTGAACAGCTGCTAATTGATTGACAGTGCTCTTTAGCTTACGCGAGGCGGTATAGACCTTTCCAACTACTACATCAGCTACCTTTGTGACCACTTTGGCTACATCGGCGGCTTTATCAGCTACTTTGGCTACTGTTTTTCCCATTTTTAACGCCTTCGCGGCTTTCATTCCAAGCTTAGCTCCGGTCGCGGCTGCTCCAGCAAATGGAATACACGCCACTAAGGAAAGAGCCGCTCCTGCATAATCTCCGCGAGCTACCGAGATCCCCGCATTAGCAACATCGGCAACGATCCCAACTACCGGAATCATCCCCACTACATCTAGCGCCAACTGCACGCCATCCAGTAAGCTTCCCCAGAAGCCCTTTTCTTCCTCCGGCGGCGGTGGTGGAGGAGCTGGGTCCTCTGGCTCTGGCTCCGGCTCTAGGTCAGCCACCGAAACGGGGGATTTAATCAGGCCATCTACTTTTAGCACCGTTCCCTGAATATCCGTCTCCCCATCTAACACAATACTGCTTTCCTTACACAGCAGATAAATCGCTTCCTGTGCTTTAATCTCAAACTTAGTATCTGTCTCAATCTCCAAGTCCTTTTCCGCGGAAAACATAATCGCCTTATCGCTATGTATTTCGATGCCGTCTTCTACATCCAGCTTAATAAACATCTTGCCTTCTTTTGTATCCTTTGCAGTGAGCACAAAATCAGAGCCGCCCAGCTTCATCTCCTTGCCAAAGTTAGTGCCCCAGTATTTTTCGCTTGGATTGCCCATCTTCGGTGAATCCTGTCCTGTTTTGCGCACGGAGCTCATCGCTACCGCCCCGTCCTCCTGGCTGGTTGCGAAATAAACCTGGACAGCATCTCCCTCCTGTGGCATACAGTGAAAGCCGTCGGCACCTTCTGTTGAATAGACAGAGGAATACGGAAACCACCAGGCCTTGCCCTTGTCTTGGGTTTTATCGATATCGAGGTGAACTTTGACAGTATCTCTGCGAATCTCCATAATTTTTCCTTCGAGTGAGACACCTGTTAGCTGTTCATTTCGAATCGGGTTCTGCAAAACGCCTTCCTCTTGGCAAAGGGTGTAGGCATATAACAAGCCGCCTTCGATAAAACGCGCTGTAGATGCCGCTACCGTCAGCTCCTTCTCTTGAAATACTACCTTGTCTCCCAATGCAAAATACTGTCCGCTTTCCGCCGTATAGTGAGTGAAGGCTGTCTCGTCTAGCTCGCTACCATGTCCCGTGGTGGCTTCCGTGTACCTGTCTAATGATCGTGCCACACCGTAGTGATAGTCGTGTAGTTGTCCTAATTTTCCATCTGGCACACCAAGTGAGAACTTCGGCGTCTTGGAGCTTGTTTCTGGTAACAAAACCGCACCAAAACGTGACGCCATTCGCTTGATAAACGCCCAATCTGTCTCTTTATATTGCAGCGTAAAGCCTTCTAATTTGGCACCGTTTGTAGCATAATCGAGATAGTCTGATCCTGGATAATCCTTTAGAATCAAATCTAGTAGAGCTGTGTACGTCATGTTCTTATCTTGAAAGGATCTAGTCTTCTCTTTTATATCTAGCTGGCTTGTCAGCGAGATGCCTTCTAGCTCGATATAGTAGATGCCACGGACAGCTCGAACGCCGATATTTTCTATGAGTCCCGTAAATAGATTCCGGACCACTCTTCCGTCCTCTACCTCGTTGACCTCGATGATATCGCTACTCGTGGCCATGGCGATGTAGCTATCCTTCTTCTCTTCCGGAATGATTCCGGTTAGATAGAGCTTGGCGTGGTCGTTTGCTTCTTTGACTAGCTGTAGCTCCTGCAATGTTTGTATATCGTAGGGAGATACGACTTGAAGGTTTCCGTATCCCGCTACTTTAGCTGTCGTTTTCACACACAATCCCCCCTCCCGATGGGTGGTATGGTTCATTCAGATTTAGTCCAATTCCTGTCCGTCGTCGATGATGCTTATCTGTCCGCCACAATGTAAGCACATGTTGGTGCAATCGTTGAGCAGTACGGGCGCGTCTTCGATCAGCTTGTCCTCTTTGCCCCCAATCCATGGCATGGTGACAATCGGCATGCATGGCATACGCTTTAAATAGCCGCCATTTGCTTCCGTCGCCGCTGCTACCTCTGGATTTGCTAGGTTACCGCATCTGCCAAAGGGCATGATGTTTACATTTGGCACGAAATCATTGATGTTCATTTGCGCCTTTTCTTTCACAAATACCCCATGGCTTAGTGGGGTTTTCAATCGACTTTTTTGGGTGCCAAAGGTGCATGTAAGAATGGCTCCTGCCACCACGTAGCTTTTCTTGGCTCCTTCTCCACCTTCTACTTCCACGTCTTCTATGAGGGCCATTTCATCTCATCCTCTCTTTGGACCTCCAGCTCTACTTTTTGAAGCTGGATGCCTATAAAATCCCGGCGCAGAATACTTTCCGCCAGTCCCAGATTGACTACAAGATGCTCTTCACGAATGCCGTTTATGCGAAAAAATGATCGTCTACCAATCTTGTTCTGATCTAAAATGAGTCGTTTCATTGTATTGTCCTGATAAAACTCGGTCTTATCTGATAGGCAGTCGATACGTGGGGGCACAAACACCCAGTACAAATCCTGTCTCATCTGCTCCCGATCTGCGAGTACCACAGCCTTGCACAGCATTTTTGGTACATATTTGACCACCAGCTGTTTGAGGCGATCAGACAACAAGGGAATCGGACGTTGAATAAAATCCACGTAGGTGACATGCTCTCGTTGCTGAATGGGAACCTGCAAGACCAATTCATCTAGAAGATGCACCTTTTCCTCGGTTAACATCTCTTTGGTTAGAAGGTTGGTAAGTCCCGCAGGCTCCACAGCGTCTAATATGCGATTATCTTGGGACAGAATAAAATAGCTCATCTAGGTACGCCCCCTCGCTCTCTGCTTCTATCCATATAACAGTGGCTTGTTGTCGCTCGTCTACGTTCAGCTTGCCTTGATCTCGTGCTGAAAAGGATGCACCTTCTACATCCGCTCCAGTAAAATCGACAGATGCCACACTAGCCCCAACAAACACTGCCCCACGTAAATTAGCATCTGTGAAGCTGGCGTCCGTCAAATCGGCTCCAGCAAAATTCACGCCCACGAGATTGGCTCTACTAAATTGGGCTCCCGCTAAGTGAGCACCGACAAAGCTGGCTCCTGGCAAATTAGCTTCTGTAAAGGAAATTTCCCAAAAGCCTGGCATTTCCCAACTATCTGGCTCCAACAATCCTTGAGAAGCTTGGATTCCATTGAAGTCTGCTCCTGATAGCTCACTCTGATAAAAATTAGCTCCGAACAGGAGGCTGTAGGAGAAATCTGCCTGAGCTAGTCGCGAATGATTCCACCTTGTGCCCATTAGTACACAACCGTTGAACCGAGCGTCGGATAGATCACTATGCTCGAAACGTGAATAGCGGAAATCCAGCTCCGAATAATCTCCTTTAGACAAATCTACACGGTCGAAAACTTCATAGGCATATTCCTGTTCGCTTCCTTCATCGATCCATTCCCTGACTGATTGGGCATCTCGTGCTCGCCGATCTATTTTATACACGACTTCGCTAACGTCCATGTATTCACCAACACGTATTTCAACAACATCCTCTGTGGATAACTCTACAAATTCCTGTGATTCAATCGCTGTCGGCAAGGCATATCTAGCTAACTGAATTACGTACTGATGAAAATGAACGGCTTCTCTTAAGATGATTTGCTCCACGTCTGGTAGTGTAATAGCACCCATATAGGCCTTACTACCGCTGTTGATTTCATCCTTCAACTGATCTAGATAGCGTAATGCCCAGCTAGCATCATATTCTGTTTGGCAAGGATTCCGATCAAAAAACCAAGAGCTATCGGTCGCCTCCACTAAATAAATGGCTCGCCCTACCGCTAACTCGGTTCGCAACAACGAAAAGGTAAGATGCCCAATCAACGGTTTGTCCTTTCGAATCTGTTCGCCACCTAGCTGCTTGCAAATCCGTTGAAAAGCGATCGTCCATTCTGTAGCTAAAGCAGTTTTATTGGTCTGAAAATCCTGCTCTAGGCGCATCAATGCTCGCAGTCGTGCAGGCTCCACTACATTTGTCAAAAAATGCGGCATCGCTTCTGTCCTGTCCATTCTCTCCCTCCTCTCTTTCATAGAAGCTTAGGCAATTAGTTTGTCTTAGTCTCATTCCCCATGATCATGGTATTGCCATCCATCTTGATATTGCTCTCCTTGCAGGTTATGTTGATCTCTTCCTTAGCAGAGATAATCACCTTTTTCTCTGAGTCCATCATGATGTCTTCCTCAGAGATGATCTTGATTTTTTTCTTACTCATGATCTGAATACCGTCCTGATCGTTTAGCCTGATAAAAATCTCACCGTCTTTAGCAGTGATCACGATCTCACTAGGGCTCATCATGAGCTCCTTGCCATTAGGTGTACGGAAATATTTAATATCCGGATTGCCTAGCTTATTATTCTGAGCCTCTCCCGCATCCTGACGAACGGAGCTACTAGCGACCCCATCCCCTTCTTTATTGCCAGGAAAATAGACACGCACGTGGTCATTAAGCTCTGGCATACAATACCAGCCGCTGTTTCCTTCTGCGGTATAAACCGAGGAATATGGGAACCAATGCGCTTCACTCTTGTTCTGGTTTTCGTCGATCGAGAGGTGCACCTTCACCGTATCCTTGGCAATCTCAATGACCTTTCCTTGCACGGAGGCTCCGACGATTTTCGAGTTAAAAAGCTTGTTTTGGCTCATTCCTTTTTTGGTGCAAAGCGTGTAAACATGCTTTAATAACCCCTTTTTCATTTCTGTATAGGCTTCCGCCACAAACAGCGTTTTGCCTAGGAATTGTACCCCGTGTCCTACCTCTAGCACTCTGTCCGATTCCACTTCATAGTAGATAAAATCATTCTCCTGAATACCTGGGATATGATTCTCTGAGGAGTGCCTGAAAGCAGACATGCGTTTTTTTACGCTATAGTGGAAATCCTCCAGTTTGCCCTTGGAACCACCCTCTGGCATTCCGAAATAAAACTTAGGCTTATCAAAAATGGAAGCTGGCGCGAGACCTGCATTGAATCGAGAGGCCATTCGCTTGAGGAACTGCCAATCCGTCTCGTCATATTGCATGGTAAATTCTCCGAGCTTACCACCTTTTGATACACTGTCCATTACATCTAGTCCAGGATAGTCGGCAGCAATCTGTTTGATCAGCGCGGAGTAGGTCATATTTTTATTTTGAAAGGAACGTTTTTTACGCTTAATATCCAGCTTGTAGGAATGTGAAACCGCTTCGACCTGCATATAATAGATGCCCCGCACTGCTTTAATTTCAATATGGAGTACGAGTCCGTTAAAGATAGGCGTACTTCCGCCCTTTTCGTCAATCTGGCTGATCGTAAGCGGTGTCTCGGCTTGCGTCATTTCCACGTAGCTATCTTTTAGCTCCTCTGGCACAATACCCGTAAAGGTTACTTTGGCATGCTCATTGATCGTTTTGGTCATGACTAGCTCTTGTAGGTTGACTAATTGATAAGGGGAAACCTGGAGATTGTGATACGCAATTACCGTTGAACTCACTCTTCCTCTCCTCCTTTTTGGTCACTATGGATGACTAACGCTTCCATCATGCCTCGGGCTACAAGCCGCCAGTCCTCCATCTCATCTTCTATGCAGTTGAACGTACACAGCAAAGCCTTACCATCTAGCTCCGTAAAAAACATAAAATTATAGAGATTAACATTGTAGGCTGGTGTCAAAAATTCGCAGTAGCCAATCGGTTTTCCATTCACTTCTTTTACACCATCTCCGTGCCATTGAAGAAGCTTCTGCGTCTTACGCAACAGCTGCACCATGGCAGCTGTAAACTCTTCCATTTCGGCATCCGTCAATCGAGTTGAGGTGTGATTAATCGCTACATTAATGGAACCATTGCTATTGGTAAAAATCAGGGTAGGCCTGCGTTCTGAAGGGTATTTTATTGCCGCCATCTCAGGCGTCATTGGGGTAAATGCTTTTGGCATAGGGATGCTTATTTTTTCCTCTAACAAATTACGCTCTGCAAATGAAATCATCTCACCGTCAATCTTTACTAACGATTTTCGCAGATCGTACGCCCATTTGTGATCTAGTTCCTGCGCCTTTTCCAACTGTGCATTTGGTCCTTGTTCGTCCTTTTTCTCATCCTGCTCCTGTAACATCGCGATAATCTTCTCGTCCATATGCTCCATAACAGTCACCATCCTTTCCTTGTCCATGCATGATTCCATGTACCTTCCCTACCTACCAGACTCTTTGTTGTTAGTCCACAATCATTCGGTGAAAACCACCCTGACGCAAATCGGCTCTTGCTTTGCCTCCACCTCGTACTTCATCTAAAATGCGCCCCAAATATTTATGAATCTGTCCATTGCTGTACTCCTTAAACCCCGTATCCAATCGGTTGGCGAGATAGGTAAGGATGACCTCCCGATTAACTGTCCCTTCGTTAAGACATAGCAGAGCAAAACTAATATCAAACGCTGTCAGATTCGTTCCTTTCACTAGCTCTCTAGCAAAATAGCGCATGATGGTCGGGGCAAGTGTACTTTGTGATTCACTTGCATAAGGAACATGAATTGTGATAAACGTATTGTATTCCGTAGCCAAATCTACAAAGCTCTGATATTCAGAGCGTAGCTTGGCGCCTTCCTTTAGCTTAAAACGACCTAATTCTAGTTCGTTCTGACCAAGCTCGACCTGTTCATCCAGCACAATTTCCGAACTGTTAATCGTGAAGTCGCTGTCTGTCATCTGTTCATGAAACCTGATTTTGACCACAGTTTCTCGATTGTTGGCTTGATACATAAGCTCATGCTCTTCCTTTAATACATACAAGCGCCCGGAATGCTTCACAATCCCCGGTGTGATGGTGATACTTAGCTCTCCAATACGTATTTCTGATCCAGTAATGACCCCATCTGAATACTCTTTGTATTGAATATCGAGAAAATCGCGAGGGTAATCTCGAAGATTGGCAAGCATGTCTGTTTTTAAGATGCGGCCTTTATTAAAATTGGGATACAGATGGGTAAACAAGTGGCGACCTCCTTTATGCATGCCGTGGTTGTTACTGCAAGCTGTCTGACAAGGACAAGCGATTTATACCTGTCCGATTCTTCCCCCACTTACTTTAGGCCATCAAAGAAATCCAGCTCAGACAGGTCGTTTTCAAACGCAAAAAACTGTTTCTTACCGAGATAAAGCTGTTCGTTTTGCCTTGCAACTGGCACTATATAGAAGCCCCAGCTCTTTTCATCTGTAAAAACAAAGAATTTAACTTCCCCATTAATGATTGAATCTGTATCATCCTGCGGGATTTTACCTGGATAGATGCTTGCGATCTGCTCGTAGACCATCTGTTTATAGCTCTCAGGCTGATTGATAAACACGTAGTGATGCCGTGGATTTCCCTTCGCATCCTTTAAAAAGAACTGAATCTCTCTAACAGCAATTGGGCGTGAAATGAAGCCCTGTACCTGATTGGCTCGCTCTAAGCTGTTGATTAACGTTTTTTCATGCTGATTATGGGTAAATGCGCTCACCGAATAAGGAATGATTGGTGCGTGGTTCGTGATGCTTGCCTCGATGAACCCAGATTTTTTAGCACTCAGATAACGAAGAGAGCCGCGTAAGCATGCCAGCTTGAGGTCAGAAACCTTGCCCGTTTCCTCTATTTTTTGCTTGAATTCAATACTGCGCCCCGGAACAAATTCTTTTAACGCTTCACGGAACACATCGATACGGCAGGATTGACCTGTTAATTTAATGATGGAAAAGTCTTGTAAGCGTCCATCTTGGTAATATTCATCCAAAAATTTACGCACAATCTCATAGATATCTGCACGGATCAGCTGGCTGATTTCCCTAATGGTAAATACCACATTGGGGAATTCGTACTCCTCTCGAAACACTCCCTGATGAAGGACAGAGAGGAACCAACGATCCATTTTTGTGATTTTTAAATCATTGTCCGAATCCTCGCTGGCGGCAGACTGGAATCGATTTCGTAGGATACCTGTCCTGCGGAAGAACTCTTTTTTCATGTTCTCAGCTAGCTCCCACAGGAAGTAAAAGTTGTTGCGCACGCGGTGATATTCTTCACGTGAGCGATTTTCGTACAGCTTAAATTGTGTCGGAATAAACCGATCTGCCTCCAGATAGCTTGCCTCGAAGTTTTCGTAGACAGCCCCTACACCATATTCATCCACATAGCGATATAGATCGGTGGCTGGGATAGGAATCAGTTCATCTATATCTGTGTTCATTCGTCTTTTCGTATAGTAATTGGCAAAAACAATCTTCATAAATTGCATAATACGATAGGTGATGTTATTGCCGCCAAAGTTGGTATCACCATTCTCATAGGTTGTATGTATATCAATCTTGTAGGAAATATGCCCATCTAAAATGGAAAACTGGCAGGAGGACAGATCAGTGGTACCTCCTCCACAATCGATGACCAATGCCCTATATTCCTCGCCATCCAGGAATCGATTTTTCTCAATCTGATCGGCAATGGTATTGTAGAGTACCGCCATGCCCTCATCCAATGCATCCTTTGATTCAATCTGGTACTGAGGTAAAATCTCATGGAACATTTCAATAAATTGCGTTTTTAATTTGACTGGACTTGAGATATGCAAGTGGGTGAAACGGCATTTAAACTGATGCTCGGCCATTTCCACAATATGGGTCAGGAAGCCGCGTAGGATGTCGCTTCGTTTGACATAAGCTGTGTTGCCTTCCATATCAACTATTTCTTCTGTCTTCGTGTAAGCATTTACCCATCTTTTTAGACCCTGGAATTGAGAGGATTGACTGCTGAAGCCATTCTTTTTGCGATGGGAGAGAGCTTCATATCCGAAATGGTATTGGATATTCTCTTGATCTCGACAGTCTGCTACACTAACGATCGTTGGCACAACCGCGACCCAATCGGTCGACTGCTCTGTCTCATCAGGAAATTTTACGTAATTAATCTCATTCAGGCGTATTTGTCCATTTAATAAATCATGGCTTGGGGGGGTAGAAATATATCCGCTATCCAGATAGGCTCCTGCGGTTGTATTAGATGTCCCAAAATCGATTGCCAGTACAGCACCTGTCTCTTCTAACTCGCAAATTTCCAAATCTGTCACAGGAACCTTGCAATAGTGGAGGTTGGCTGGTAGTAAAGGGGCATCCTGATAGTAGGCTCTATACAGGTATTCCGAATCCTGCTTTCTAAAGAACAACAGGCTATAATTTTGATTAGCCGTTCTCCGTAGCTCCGTGTTGCGATCCATCGCTAAGTAATAAAGCTCTGGTTGCGACTCATCCTTTTTCAGATGCAGGACCCCACATAATTCCATGCTGTCATTGATCAGTAACACATTAGACTCTTGCATACCGATCGCTTCTACTAGGTATTGATCCAATTTGTCTACCTTTAGTCCACGGTACAAAGAGATTTTGGCTGGAACTTTGATTCTTACCTGATTAGATAAGGGTGTTTTTAAATACGTATGGATCGCTTCCTCGATCCGCTGGAAGCCACCCTTGTGAAAGCCTCGAATCAATAAGCTGCCCACTGATCCACGGAATTTTAGGATCGTATCGATCAAAGCCTCCCGATCGAGTTTATTGGCAACCCCTTCGACTAATCGCTCCGTATAACAAATGTTACGCAATTGGAAGGTGGTCATATCCTCCAGCTCTTCTCGCGAGTATCTGATCAATAAGCGACTTCTATCTCGCCCTTTGTCCGTATGCAATCTATACGAATATCCGTTCATTGTTTTCTGTCCTCCTTGCTTGTCGGTCAGTAAAGAGCGATGTAGTCCACTTGCATCGTTTCTTCCACTTCCATAATGCCAAAATGATAGCTCCAGTATAGTTCCGTGGAAAAACGAACGGGCAAAAACAAATCCTTAATCAATTCAATCTTAGCCCGAGCGATCTGTGTTTCTGGTTGACCGATATAAAACAACAGCTCATCCTTCTCCTCGCAATTTGCGTATATCGTGGAGCGAGTAAATACCTTTTTGGTTGTGTCTTTTAATAAATAAACAGCTTCACCTGTCTCATATAAACGCAAAAGATTGCTAGCTATCATTTCCCGTTCCTCTCGGGTAAACAGGTATATGTTGTCTTTCACACTGCTCCCAAACACGCCTGCCTCTAAATCCTTCTGCAAAAACCGGATATAATACTCCCGCTTGTTCATGCCTTGCATTAAATCAATCTCTGCTAAAAAATGAATGAGAATATCAAACAAGCTATTGCGAAGCTCTACATCCGTCTCAATATTTGGGTCAAATAAATCCCTAAAAATTTCGTAAAAACGATAATAGGGATTGATTTCAATGGTTTGCTCGATCTCTTTTGCATTCAGATTTTCCAGACTCAGCTCCATGTAGGGCGAAAAGACCTTGGCCGGAGTAAACTGGACACGTTTTTTCTCTATACCGGATCGCTCCGCCTTTATTAGCAAATCCCAAATGTAATTCAAGCCCATTCTCCTTCACACTTGTATTCAGGAAAGCTCATCTGTACTTCTGAAACAAGAAAGCTCATGAGATCATGCAAAATAAAGGAGGTATTACTAAGGGTAGAGCGATGTCGGAAGCGCAAGCGCATGATTTTTTTATCTCGTTCCATCCTGACATTATCGCTAATAAACGGATTCATCTCATAGGTATGCCCTCTTGTCCTTTGATCCTCTTGAATATCAACCTCTACCAGCTCCAACTTATCCGACGCTTCAAATGAGTGAACAATTCGGATGATTTCTCCTTTTGCTCGTACAATCATTGCCTGCTTACGAGCATAACGAGCCAAGAAGCTATCGATGCGTTTATTTGAAACAAGTGGGTATTCCAGTTTGCCAATTTTAGATTCCACTGGTTGCATGATCTTAAGTACGTCCCATATCCCCGCCTTTTCTTGAGGTGAAACAATGGTCAGCTCGTCATGAGACCGTTTAATGTAGCGAATATTCTCTTCTTCCCCATCCACCAAATATCCGTGATCAGTACCCGTTTTCCGCAACGACAATACATGCTCAAAATTAACCCGATCCATAGCCGGGGTCGGAAATCCGCTATTTTTAAGCTGAAGTCGCTGTATATTCCACAACGGAATTTTGTCCAACTGTTTATAGCTCTCCCATTCCTCCAGATCGACCGTAATCTCCAGAATCTCTTCTGTTTCATCCAATTCCTCTTCACAGCCTGTTAAAATAACATCAAAAAATTTATAAGCAAAGGGATTGTTTACAGTCTTCCACGGTACACCATTCTTTTGAAATACCGTATAAAGCTGTTCAATCTGTTTCATATAAGTCCGGTTTTGCTCTAATCGAACATGGATTGACTTGGTCTTAGTTGCTGTAGTCAGCTTGCCTGAAAAAACGCGTTTATTATCCAATAGCGGTTTAATCGTAGGGTAATCACATTGCAAAAAAAGAGTAAACAGTCTTGCTTCTTCCTTGTTGTTCAATTGGGTAAGTAGACTGTTCATATCACAGGTTTTATTCAATGTATCTTCAGGTAGCATCGGGTATAAAAAATCATGGATTGGGTCCCAGTCATCTTTGGAGCAAATGGTGACGTACACATCATGCTTCTCCTGTTGATCTTCCAGCTCGCCAAACACCCGTTTCTCCAATTTACTGTTCATCTCTTCCTGGTATTCAACGAGATTCACGAACACGCCAGTCATAAGTTGCTTTAGCATGCGGCGTTGTTCTAAATCCTCCAGTTTGTTTAAGCGATCCAGAATAATATCTTTCATGTCGATGTGAAGCCTCCTTTCCGTCAGAAATTACTGGTGCAAATTGATCACAGCTGACGCTGGTTTTTGGTCATCGGCTGGTGGTATTGGTATATGCGATGCTTGAGCTTGCTTGGGAATTTGCTCTGCTTCAACCGTTTTTGGGGTTTGCTTCTGCGAAGACTGCTGTGCTTCGTTTGTTTGTTGCTCCAACGGTGGTGGTACAGACTCTGGCGATGTCTCAGCTGTTTTAAATACTGCTTGCTGTGGGGTCTGTGCCGGTTGTGACTGTTGTGTAGCTGGTGCAGGTGGTGGGGTAGTTGGTGCTTGTCCCGACTGTTGCCCCGCTGCTGGTGTAGAAGCTACTCCTGATCCTTGTTTCACAGGTGGTACTGGCGTCTGTCCAGATGCTTGTCCTGAGGCTGGTGCCAGAACCTGACCTCCAGCTGGTTGCTGGTCCCCTCCATTTGCAGCAGGAACAGGTAACGGATTTAATAACCCATCCACCTTGGTAATTTTACGCTCTATACCTAGAGCTTTTTCCATCATTCCAGCTTCCTGATAAATGGACTGCGCCTGCAAATAAGCACCTAATGCTCCTTCTAAATCCTTCTCCGCCAGCAGACGATCTCCATCCTTCTCCATTTTCTCGCCTTCTAATTGCTGTGTACCTTTTTCCACACCCATATGTTTAAGCTGAGTTTCATCTATCTTAGTCTTAATCTCTTTTTGTCCCTCCGTATAGGAGGCATTGATGGCCGCTAGCTTTGCCTGTTGATACATCTCCATGGCACCTGTATAATCCTCACTGCTAGCTCGCAAATCGCCTTCCTTGATCAAAAGCTGTACCTGGGCTATTTTCTCTGCTTGATCGATCTTTTCTTGAATCTCTTTCTTGTCAAACTCCTTATGATTTTTCGCTTCTTCCAAGGCTTTTTTATAGCTCTCCACCGCTTGTTTCAATTTCCCATCCTTTACAAACTTATCTCCATTCACGATTAGCTCGGTAATTTTCAATTTTTTGCTCAACAATTGTTTATATATCTTGTCATCTATCCGTTTCGATGCATTACGCGCCTCACTATATTCTAAGAGCGCTTTATCATAATCCTTTTCTGAAACATAGGCATCCGCATTTTTCTCATGCTCGTAAATACTAGCGACGTTTTCTGCAAAGCGTTCTGCTGCACGCACCTTCATATACACCAATCCACCTACAAGCAAAAGGACCGGTATGCCGATAAATAAGGCTGTTTTAATCCTTTTCCAACGTTTTTTTGGGTCTTCTTTAAACACTTTATTAGCATAAATAGACGCTATCGTATAATTATGAATCACTTGTTTTTGTTTACTTAATAACACTTCTTCCAGTTGATCAGCCATCTCTTCTGGGCCTTTTGCTTCTTCAAGGGTTTCTAGCATTTCCGAGCAGCTAACCTCTTCCCAAGCTCCAGGCGTGCACAGCATCATCACATCTCCATCAGATAGTAGAATCTTTTTGGACACATATGGTTCAAAAAAATCTGGCTTCCCTACATAAGAAAGGAGATTGTGTCGTTCTTCGTGTTTATCTATCGCTACCAAAGAGATTTGCTCCTCATCAGCCATCTGCTGGGCAAGTGACTGATCATGGCTTCTCGTTTGCAAGCGCCCATGCCGAAAGTGGTACAATCTCGCATTGCCTGCCACTGCCCAAATGATTTTGCTATAATCGGTGACAACAATCATAATGCTAGCTTTTAATCGGACTCTTGTACTTTCTTCCTTTAGCCAGTTATGGGCATTGAGTATGTATTTTTTTAGTCTGCGCCGAGACATTGTAGGCTTATCTAAAAAGCTTTGTAAAATACTTTGCACCGCCATCTCCGCACTTTTTACTTCTTTATCCGTGTCAATCCCATCGGCAATGACCCAGCAAGCTACATCATCTAGTTCTACAAAAGCAAAATAATCCCGATTCTCTATAAAAGTGCCTGCTTCGGAAACGAAACTGGTCTGAAAATTGCTGTTTTCCTTCCTCATCCGTACCTCCGCTTCTCCTTCGCTACCAAAGGCTTAACCAGTCGCTTTCGTTTACCAGCCTTGCTCTAAAATAATGACAGTAGCGTTATCTTGATTGCGTAATTGTTTGCGTTCAATCTCTGTCACCATCTCTTCTGCTGCGTCATATGGAGATGTGGCATTCATTAAAATCTGCTCCATTTCCACTTCGGAGAGCGTGTTGTATACACCGTCACTCAACAAAATGACCTTGTCTTTCTTTTTCAACAGAAACGGCTCGTGGCAAATCTCCATATTTTGAAACTGCTCATAGCCTAAATAATTGATCAGGCGCTTGCGCATCGGGTTACTTGTTGCTTGTTCCTTTGTAATCTCCCCTGACAGATAGCGTTCCTCTAGCACGGATTCCAAAATGTGCTTATGGTTCATTTTGATAAACTCCCCATCTCGAAACACCATGATACTGCTATCCCCTACAGCGCCCCAATAGAGCTTATCCTCTGTTACCACGGCTGCTACAAGCGTGGTACCACCATTTGATCCCCCGATTTGTTGCACGATTTCCGCGTTGCTTTTACGAGCAGCTTTTGTAAAAAAAGAAGTAATATTTTGTACATCATCTAGATTCAAAAATTCGCGCATAAAGAGCGTAACAGCCAGTGTGCTAGACATCCGTCCATGTGAAAGCCCACTAATCCCATCCGCTAAAACAGCCAATGTGCCAATAGGAGTCGTCGCCGTCGAAAAGTAGTCGTCTTGTTCATCTCGATTGCCGATCGTTTGACCGTTTCCGATCTGTATGCCCGTTTCTTTAACAGGAGCCATCAGATTCTGGCGTATCATAAAGAGCAATAGCATAAACGTAAAAGCTGCTAGCACAAAAAAATACGGCGTGAGTTCCTGTCCTTCCAGCATGTTCATCAACCTACCCTCAATTGGTTTCCCATTCAAAATGGACGCCGCACAACGGGATAAAGATAAATTTGCTTTGACCAAGCTGAATGACATCATACGCTGTTAGCTCCACTGGGGAAAAAACAGCCTCATTGTTGTGATAAGCAAGTCCAGACGCATCTCCTGGCAATAGAAAAAAGTTGCGCTTTTTCGGATCATAGACAATGACCGCATGATTGCGTCTAGAGATGGCGTTATCACCAATAATACGAATATGCATCTCTTCTGAGCGTCCAATGAAATTCTTTTCTGCCATAATTCGATAGTCCTGTCCCTGCTGTGGTCCTTCGATACAAACTAACCAGCCTGTCACGGGCTCAATGCCTGTTGTTTCTCCCAAATAAGGCATGGTCTTTTCTTCATCAGCTGGGCGCACTTGACTCTTGTTCTCTCCCCGTGCTGCTTGTTCTACAACGATATTGCAATAGGGGCATGTATTACCGTGCTTTCTTGTGCTAAACATATGGCCATTCGTACATCTCGTTAAACTCATTTTTGGTCATCCCCCATGTGATTAGTAGCAACCTTTATTTCACTAAGATACGTGTATTTGCTATGTAAATCAGATCGTTTATATCAATCTGTTGTTGCGTTTCGACCTCTACTTTATTCGTTCGTTTGCTATTCGCTTTTTTAATTCCGATCCCATTATGAGAATTATTGTCCTCAATGAACCAGGTCCCTCCAACGTGGTTAAGCACTGCATGGTGGGTACTGATAAGCGATGCATATTCCGTATCTGATAGATCTATATCAACCTCGCCATTGCGGGAGTTCTTTCCGATCACCAAAGAGGTTTCCCCCTGTATATACCACTCTTTCACTCTTTCTCCGTCTTCATCCAGTAGGACTAATTTTGTTATACCTGCTTGCTGCTTACTTGATTGTTTAGGCAGCCGCTTCTGATTTTTTTGTGTAGTAATTCCAAAAATAAGGAAAGCAATTCCTAACAGACTAACCAACCATTTCATTATCGGGTCTGATTGAATGCCAAACGTAAAATATAAAATATTAATTGCAATGACAAAGAGGAGCACATCAATGATTATGATCCAAATGGAACGGTACTTTTTTGCTTTTTCTTGCACATTCTCAACCTCCATTAACTGGTGTTTTCCACTCCATTCCGATCGTTACCTATAAAGAAAAAAGGCTCCATACCTTGAAAGTTGTATGTCCACTGACATCAAATCACCCACAAAGAGAGGAGCAAGCACTTCCACCTTATTTTTTTCGCGGTCCAAAATAGCTCTGAAAGATCGCTGAGGCATCCAGAGGATTTTTAGAAGATGATCCGTTTTTATGAAGATTCCCTTTTTTATCTTTTGGATTAAAACCAAAGAATTGTGAGAAATTACGCTCCATATCTCTTGGATCAAAACCCTGATATCCTTGTGTTGTCCTGCGTTCTGTAGATTTCTGGCCTGTTCCTTGGGTGGATGTAGCCCTCTTTTGTGTCCGCTGATCCAATTTCGCATCGTACGCTGCCCGTGATTCCTCGCTTTTTAACACCGTATAAGCTTCATGTACTTCCTTGAAACGTTGTTCCGCCTCACTACTCCCTGCATTCACATCGGGATGATATTTTTTTGCTAACTGTCGATACGCCTTTTTCAATTCCGCTTCAGAGGCATGTTTGGAAACACCAAGTATGTCATAGTAATTTTTCATTATCTCTTTCCCCCTAAAGGATGAGACAAAATTTTAAGAGGCTTTGAACCTCTTAAAATTTTATCCTCCTCCGATAGCCTACAAGACTATCAATTAAACGGCATAGCCGCCTTCAATTTTGGTAAGCTCGGTTTTGTCTTTTTTCTGTTTGATGTATAGAGTGAACTCCCCAACACCTTCTGTATCGCCAAAACGCTCTGTGTAATCTACTACAAAAGCATTTGGCATGTGGATTTTGCGCACTACTTGATCAGCCGCGATTACTTCTAGTGTTACTTTTCTGTAGCAATCCGCTTTTTCAGCAGGTACTAGAGACCACAGAGCTAGTTTCATTGTGTCATCAGCGCTATCACCATCGGTAGATGTAATGATTTTACCGGTTAGGCGTAGTGTAGCTCCTACATCTGTTGATCTAGCATTGGAATCATCCGGAGTGTCAGTGTCATACACAACTGTTTGGATGTTATCCAAACCTAGTTCAATTGTTTCTGCACCTTCAACTTTTAGTCGGAAACCCATAAATAAAACCTCCTTAGAATTAGAAAAAATGGCTCTCACGCCCGATTTAGATTTAGGACGCTGAGATTTATGTATAGAGGCAATCTTTTGTAAGACGGCCTCTACCATACGTTTTAGAAAGGACATCACGATTTCACAGGAGTTGTGCCCTTGGTAATCATCACTTCAAGGTTCTTCACGTTTCCGTTAAAGACCAAATCGATGTGGCACAGATTACTCTTATCATCGATGATGTAGCTAATATCATCTCCATCCTGAACGATGGAATTGACGTACCCGCGTCCACTCATCCATTTGCTCTTTTGGCTGCTTGGATTGTTACTGAAGAATTTCACGATATTTTCGTGTTTGAAATCTCCAGTTTGGAAACGAAGAATACGCTCGATATACGTACTCACGAGGGTTTTATAGATAGGATCAAAACCATCTTCGGCCAAAGCAAGACTTCTTGCTTTATAAACCGAAATGCGTTTAATATCCCTTTCTTGAAGCTGTGCATTCTCTGATGAGAAGACAAAGCCGAAATTTTTACGGTTAATTGAATCTTTAATGTTGTTAGTAAAACCTGAAATTTCTTTCGCCATCGTAGTGACTGCGCGTAAGCTGTTATCTCCAGCTTCAATATCAAAGCGTACGCCTGGATACTCTTTGTTGATATTTTTAAATAGTTCGCGCATGTAATCAGGGCATTGATAAGATGCCACCACACCTGCTGCCACGTAAGAAGAGCCAATATAGACTCCTTCAATCCAGAGCTTTAAGATGTCTTCTTTTTCTTTGGAAAGCTGTGCACCTGAATCAGTTTGCAGCATTCGACTATCAATGACTACCCCAGACTTATCCTTCGGAATGACTGTGAAATTAGGTACACAAGGTACCGCGAATTCACTGTAATCCTTACGAATAAGCGGATTACACTTGTCGATATATTTATCAATACCGGCTGTAGCCATGCTATTAAAGGTGGTCTCTTCTCCTGTTTCAAAGCTGAAGAAGATTTGTAGCTTGTATTCCTTCACCACATTTAGAAGCATCGAGAGTGATTCCAGAGTATTCCCGTCCTGCTTTACAACTTTCTCGTTTCCTTTGAAACGCTCGCGGCTTACTTTTACTCTGCCAGCAGTCTCTAATTCAACGGACGGTACAATACCGAACCAGATGGTATCTGTAAAGTCATTTTTAGAGTTAACTGTGTTCAGATAGGTTTCTAGGCGTGGAATATTGCTACTCTTAACCAACATATCTAGCTTTGTGTTCGTAATGAGAAGAGTAGGTACCATTCCTTTGTTCTTGGTAGCATATTGATCAAAGAACATTTTCACACCAAGAATCTTCTCTACAAGCGGTTTTACCGTTTTGACAAAGTCGTCTTTTGCGTTTTTGTAGAATTCAAGATATGTATTATAGTTTTGAATCTCTGTCTCAATATCCACTTCCGTCTGAACAGCTGGTAGTGGGCAGAAGGTACGTACTACTAAGTCTCTCACGTAAGAAGAAGGTGTCTCCGTAATAGATTCATAATCCTCTTCAAAAACCGTTACTAAACCAGTGCCGCTTGTATCGTCTAATAGCATAAGCTCATTGCTATCGTTTTTTGGAGCCTCGATGATCTTTAATTCACCGCTCTCCCCGATGGTAAGCATCCCGATTTGTATCGCCTCGGATTTATTCTCCTCAGAAGAAGCGCCTAATAAGAGTCTTGTTTTAATATCCTCGATCGCTAGAGGTAGCATCGCCATAACATTGTTATAGTTTTGACTTGCCTCTTCAAACATGCTATTGAGCTTGTCACCCATATCAAGTTTCTTTGGATCGCCATCATCTAATTTGTCGTATTCGTTATACATGTAATGAATCTCTTTGCGAACCTGTCTAATATCATCCATGACCTTTTTCGGAGAGATCATATCTAACAAATTTTCGAACTTAAAGTCTACATTGGTAATCCCCTGACTACGCTTCGTATCAATCAAGGTAAACAACATTTTCAGAAAATCATTATGTTGATTAACCTTGATTTCTGTGATGCAGTCCTCTGCGATTGATTCTGGTTTTTTAAGTGTGTACATCACTTTTTGATTCGCTGCATTGTAAAACGAATAAACAGTCGGTTCGAACTTGTCCAAAAATTCGTCAAAATTTTTAACAAGAAGATGCTGATTGATTTCTTTTACTTTCTCATCACTTAGACTATCTATGCCTTTAACATCGCCTACAATTGTGACGAGATCCAGTTTCTCTGGATTTATTTCTTCAAAAAGCATCGTTCGGTTGGTTTGATAAATAATGTCCATAATCTGCCCCTTTCTATGTTTCGCTGAGGTATTTACAAAAAGAAGACCTACATGTGAATAATGGTACGTGCATAAAAAGTCATAATTACAAGGGATATTCGGTCCCAAATAATCCCGGATTAATCTAACTTAAATGCTAAATTAACCCATTTTTTACCAGATTAATCTATTTTTTTACCATAATTCCCCTATCGCCTTTCGCAATTTATATTAATCAACTATTTTCGTCACTGTCAATCATTTAAAAAAATCAGGACTTTATGCCTTTATTTTCCGTTTTCAAAAAATTTGAATTGGTACTTATTGCCTTCACACCCTATTTTTCGTTGCGAAAATCAATTATTTCTACCTTTTTTTGGTTCTATTTTCCTGTTTTCTATTTTTTCTATTCACTTTTAGGACATTGTGACCGATTCTTATTTTAAGATCATATCTTGAAAAGCTTGAAAAGGATGTGTAAAAAGTCAAGATGAGGAAATCCATGCGTAATTCCACCATGTATCTTGCCATATGCGCTTTGCTTTTAGGGATCGCCTTCTCTTGCCTGCTAGAAGCTCCCCAAGCCTTAGCCAAGGCTGATCCTAATCGGGGTATTGATGCCATGTTTGTATTGGATGCCAGTTATTCCATGAGGGATACGGATAAAGAAGGCATAGCAGCAGAAGTAGTTAAACTATTTATGGATATGAGCAATGCAGATCGAACAAGGGTAGGTTTTGTCGCCTATAATCACAAAATTGTCAAAACAAAGCCTTTAACAACAATCTCAGTGAAAGATAAAAAGACTGAGATAAAAAAAGCTTTGTCCTCTTTACCACGTTCAGGTTACACAGATCTCGGACTCGGTCTATTAACAGGTACAGATCTCTTAGCCAAACGTACGGAGAGTGGAAATCGACCTTTCTTACTTCTGCTATCAGATGGGGGCACCGATTTTGGCCCTATGTCCAAAGGGAGAAGTGTAGCAGATTCAAACAGAGATGTTGAAAAAGCTATTAAGCAAGCCAAAGCAAAGGGCTTCCCCATTTATACAATTGGACTAAACCAAGACGGATCGGTTAATCAAGCAGAGTTAAAGCGGATTGCAACCGAAACAGGCGGTACTTCATTCATTACCGATAGTGCCGAGGATTTACCTGAAATTTTTAATAAGATTTTTGCAAAACAAATTCAATCTACACTGATCTCTGTTGCTGCCGTTACTGCGACTGGAGCCCTTCAAGAGGTATCCCTGTCCATTCCTAACGGGAGCATGAACGAGGCCAATATTATTCTGTTATCTGAGCACCCCGTCAAAGAAGCGCAATTATTCTCCCAAGCAAAAAATATCCAATTTATAGAATCAAATAAATACTCCCTCTTAAAAGTGGTACAACCACCAAAAGGGAACGTAACTCTGAAATTCCGCGGTACACCCGGTAACCTGGTAAAAATTAATTTATTAGGTACCTACAATCTGGATATACAAGCCCCAGTGCTATCCAATCAAACACAAAAAGGGCAGGCTACAAGCATCGTTGCCCACCTTATCGATTCTCAAAGCAAAAAATTTACTGATCAAGATGTCAATCAAACCTTAAAGGCTGAGTTCATAACTGTCCATTTAGCAACAAAACAAGAACAAAGAACTCCAATGAATTTAGTTGGGGATGAGTGGAAACTGGAGCATGTCTTCAAACAGTCAGGGGACTATACGTGGAAAATTAGAATGGAAGGGCCAGACTTTTATCGAGAAACCTCTGTAGAAAAGCTACATGTTGGGAATCTTGCGCCACAAGCTACAGCACAGCGCACAATTTCGATTTCCAAAGAGTCAGGGGAATCAGGGATTGATCTGGGCAAATATTTTACGGATGCTAATCAGGATACACTTACGTATAAAATCATAACTGCTCCTGATGAATCAGTATCAAGCTTATCCATTCAAGATCAAACGTTACATATTACGCCACTTACAACTGGAACAACCACTCTGACAATTACGGCTATTGATCCTGATGGTGAACAGGCTACATCGGAATTATCCCTGATCATTACATCAGTCTGGGACAAATATCTAGTAATCGGTGGCATCCTGTTAGCTACCGCTCTTATTGGTGGAATCATTTATCTTATCGTTCGTCCGAAACCTATGCTATCTGGAAAATTGGAAGGCTATTTTTTACAAACTGCTAGTGGTAATGACATTCCTGTTACCTACTGGCCTCTCAGCTCATTTCCTCAACGCAGGATAACGCTTCAGGAGTTATTTAGAAGTCTCAATGTAAATGAACCGTTACCAGAAGCTGCATACATTGTGTTTGAAGCAGGTAAAAATGGAACGCTATTGGTAAAAAACAATTCCAATTGCACATTAGTACGCGGTACCACACTACTTCGTATCAACAAAAAAGAAATCCTCACCTATAATGACAAATTGTACATTACATTTGAGGATGAAATCACAGAGATCGAACTTCGGTACAAAGCCGTTAAAGTAAGTTCCCACCTTTATTCGGACGTACCTACCAACCATTAATGTAGTTTTTGAGAGGATGAAGTAGAAGCGGCTGTTTTTTGCTTTGATGCAGGAAGCAGCCTCTCTCTACTTTTCCAAATAAACGCTTCTGCATACAGAGCATGCTTGAACCATTTTAACGTAGGGCATCTCTTATCAGCCTGAACGGCTAATCCCCAGTGAATGACTCGTGCCAACATGGGAGTCACGATAGAAGAAGCCAGATGTATTCCATCAAAACGATGCTCAAATAAGCGCTGAGTAACATCCGTAGGAGCACTCCTATTAATATAGAAGAAAAGCGTCGCCGCGAAGCTGTATAAATCAGAGCGTGCGTCTTGTTTTGCTTTCTCTGAATAAAATTCCAAGGGAGAGTAGCCTGCTGTGGTTACAATCGTTTGTTTATCTCCTTTTCCTTCTTGGCTCATCAGAATAGCTGAGCCAAAATCGATCAAGATAGGAGTCCCAGATGGGCTGATGATAATATTGCTAGGTTTAATATCCCGATGAATAACGCCTTGCTTATGTAGATGTTCGAGGGCATTAGCCAGAGGTAGCCATGTCTTTTCTATAACTTCCGCAGTATATAGCTGCTCCGTCTCCTGTATATAACGATCCAGTGTCATCCCTTCACAGTAATTCATTACTAAATAGGCTGTACCATTCTCCTCAAAAAAGTCCACATATGATACAAAATTAGGGTGATTCAGCCCTTTGATAATGTCTGCTTCTCGAAGAAATGCCTGCATCAAATCGTTATATTTATCCTGTAAAGAAGGTAGCCGACAAAAAACCGTCTTATTATCGAGATCACGCAAGGCAAGTGCTCTCGGAAAAAACTCTTTTATAATACGTGTATGTTTACTGCCAAGTTGACGTGCAGTATACACGATCGACAGTTCGCTTTGCGAAATCATTTTTTTAATTTGGTAATGTCCACGGAGGCGTATTCTTTTAGGCAATCCCTTCTCTTTGGTACCTGACTTCACGACCTTACCTCTCTCTTCATTTTTCACTATAACTTTTACTTTATCTTAATTCTATCATAACTTTGGCTTGCAGGAGCGCCTCACTCAGTTCTTGCATTTGAATAAATCTAGCTTGGCGATATATTTCTTTACCGTAGGCAAATACAAGTATGGTAGGTCCAGAAAACGCCAAAAATCTCCCTGACAGTTCAGGAAGCTTATCAATAGATGCTTTTATTATATGAAAGCATCCTAGTACATCCGACTGGAACTGATCATTATTTGACGGTTGATCGTTTGATTGCCAGATATGTAGCTTTTGTTCAACAGCCTCACAAACACCGCAATTCTTAGATGTAAGGAGGACGAGACAGAGTGGAAATGTTTGTAGCTCCTGTTCAATCTCTTCTAACGTCACGCATTCTTTCATCGTAAGTATACCTCCTAAGAATTGTAAGTTGATATATGTGCAAATATGTAATGTATAAATATTAGAACATAATGGTATACGCATTCATACACAATCATCTAACAGCAGGGACCTCTCTTTCAAGCAAGCATTCATCTACCTATGCTCGTCTCTTCCAGTCCCCTTTTGATTAATTTGTGTATAAACCAGTATACAGGATTATAGGATGCTATGCATCGCCCTTGCTACTCTCACGGCGTTCAGTCTTGTTTATATTTTATCAGCCTCTACAAATAGCCACTTCCTACATTGACGTGTGAAAATAATCACCTAGAATAAAGAAGAAGGTTTTTTTAGAAGGAGGGTTCCTATGAAATGGAAAATAATCATTCCTATCGCCATTTTACTTATAGTTGTTGCTGGCTTTCTCATTTTTAATCAACAACGCACGGCTGTGTTCAAAAATCCAGAAACAGTCGTCCAGCAGTTTCAACAGGCGGTAGAACAAAAGCAAGTGGATATCTTTTTACAAGTGACTACTGTTCCAACTGGTGTCAAAGCCGTGTTAACTGATAAAAATGCAGTTGGAATCATTGAGAGTTTATCCCAACACACAGAAACCTGGAAAACATACGTAAACTCTCTTACCGAACAAGCTGCGAGCTACCAAACTAATCCCACTTATAAGCCAGAGACGCTAGACGATGCTGAATCAGCAAATTCTATACTGGTATTAAAAAAGGAAGGTAGCTTATACAAGGTACAGGTACGTCCAATCTATATGCAATTAATTGGACCAAAAGGAACCAAACTAGCAACAGGAGAGCAAGGCGTAGAAATTGCTCCACAGACCCAACCAGCTCAGTCTGAAAAACAACAAAATAAGGAAATGACGACTGAACAAGATAACAAAGCTACTTTCAAAGTAGGCCCCTTTTTCCCAGGAGAACATTTTATGAATGGAAGTCTGCCTACCATGCTCGGCACAGTGAGTACCGAAATCAAATTTGATGTTGGTTATGGTCGTTCTCCACAAGTCATAGTGAATTTCCCTGTTCGTGACGTTAAAGTGTACACCAATGTTAATAAGGCTACATTATTCCATAACGGTCAAGCTATACCCGTCACCTTTGAAAAAAGCTTTACTGGCTACGACGCCTTAATCACAAACGCACCCAAAAAGGCTCTAGAATTTACGGTCAAAGCTTCTACACCGCTAGGCGAGGTAAGTAAGACGGGGACATTAGGAGAGCAAGATACATTCATTGATTTGCCAATCCAAATCTCTGAAGCAGGTAGTATAGAGGATGATATCTCCGCTTTCTTTACAAACTATAATAAAGCATGGCTGCAATATGCCAAGACTAAAACGAGCGTTGATCCTCTCCTCCCTTATCTCTCGCCAAATGGCGATGAGAAAAAGAGTTACGAACGTGAAGTAGAGCAATTTAAAACTACACCAGACATATTGAAGCAAGTCTTTGTAGGTGAATTACTTCACTTAGAAATTGATTTTGGTTCTTTAGAAATGGTAGATGATACCCATTTAAAAGTAATGGTAAGAGAAGTTTATCAGGATAAATGGAAGAATCTTGGCACCAAACAGATAAACGAGCATGGTCAAGATGAACAATGCTGGGAGTATGAGCTACACAAGACAAACGACAAGTGGCAGCTAGCATCTACTCGTGCCGAATCGCTGTCCCGCTTTGGTCTGAATCGAGATCAAGTGAAGATAATAAAATAGACAAAACGTTTAAGAAATAAAGAAAAGGCACTCACCGTGTACGATACAGTGAATGCCTTTTCTCTTATTATGAAGAAACCTTTTCTCGGGCTAATCGTCATTTGATAGAGGGTGCCTCTTACTTTTTCAGAAAGCGTCCCGCTACCTTGCCCACAATATCCTTCACAAGCGGTTCACGCAGAATTAACAATGTTGTAAAGTAAATGACTGTAGATACGGTACCGCCTACCAGTAAATCTATAAGCCTACCCGATTCCAGCATCAGAACCCGAAGAATCAAGGCGAAAACAGACATTACAGCGCAGGCAATCAAAACCTTTGCTACCGTCAATAAGAAATCCCAAGTAAGAAGCTGGCCAATGGAGCGCCATAGTAACAAAAACAGTAGAATAGACTGTACCATTGCTGATACAGAAGCACTTAATGCTACACCGCCATGCTCTAAAAGCGGGGTGAATATTTTGGCAGTCAACAAATAAACCCCGATTCCTATCACTCCTACAATCACAGGTGTGCGAGTGTTTTCTAAAGCATAAAAGGCACGTGTAATCAAATCGCGAGCCGCTAAGAAATAAAGACCCATGCCATAGAAGATAAGGCCAAAAGCAGTCCAGGATAATGCTTCTTCATTAAAAGCACCCGATTGGCGAACAAACAGGATGCTAATCAAATTTTCACCGTATAAAATGAAACCGATTGTCACTGGAAACAACAAAATCAATAAGTAAGACAAGCCTTTTTCTAATGTAGCTTTCATTAAATGCATTTCTTTACGCTTTACATAATTGGCTAAGAGTGGAAACAAAGGTAATGTAAATGCCCCAACAAAGATAGCCATCGGAAGCTGAGCAATCTGATTAGCATAAGAAAGGGCTGCTACTTTTCCATCCCCAAGCCCCGTAGTTAGTCCACGTTCCAGAAAGGTGGTGGTTTGCGAGATTACGGAACCAATGAGGATCGGAACAACCCGTTCACCCATACTGCGCAATTCAGCATCCTGACGATATTGCAGGTTAAACCGTTGACTATAGCCATATTTGCGCATGGCTGGCCACATCACGACTAAAGCAGCTACGTAACCAAGGGTGGTAGCTATTGACAAGCCATCCACTCCAACGATTGGTACCAGGGCAACCATGGCAAGGATAACAATAACACTATTCGCCACCGTACCTAATGTAGATGTAAAGAAATGATGATGTGCATTTAAGACGCTTGCCCATAACCCAGCCAGACCAATAAAGAAAACAGACGGCCACATCAGCTGTAATTGCCGAATGGTCAGTGCCGCTTTTTCACCGCTCACTCCATACATCAGAGCGATCTGAGGAGAGAGAAAATAACCCGCCACGGTCAGAGCAAAAAAACTGAAGGTTATTAGCGCCAGCATTTTATGGTAGAGAATAGAAGCCTTCTGCAACTGATTCTCTTCTAGTATTCCTCGCATGGTAGGGATCAGGACAGCATTGATTGCTCCTGGAATAATCATGAACAGGGTCATGGGAATTGTTAGGGCAAGAAAGTAGGCATCCGCCTCCATTCCTGTTCCATACAAATGTGAAACATAGAGTGTGCGAATAAAGCCTAGCATGCGTCCTATTAATGTAATTACTACTATCATGGATGCGGTTTTTAGTAAATTCACAGCTCGTAATCTCCTAATTCTTGCGCGCTACTTATCTGTTAGTTAACAACGCTAGATTTCTTTTCCTTGCTACCCTATCTTATGATTCATTATAATGGTAGGGTCGAACATATGTGTAGGGGGACTTCGCTTGAAAACGAATCTAAAAAAGTTGGTTATGAATCCAACCAACTGGATTTACTTATTACTCACCTATCCTATCATTGATTACGCAATGCGTAAATTTATCCCGATTGGATTTATTGTTTCTTTGTGGGATGAAGGCGTTCTTACTGTCCTCCTTCTGTTTACCTTTGCTGCGTATGCAAAAGGCCACCGCACCATGCCTGGCATTAAGCATGCGTTCCTTGCCTTTTTGATATTTGGCCTGGGACTTATGTTTATGGATATGACGAATTTTAATGCTAGCGTGGAAGGTTTTCGAGCTATATTCCAATATATGGTTGCATTATTAATCGGCTTCTATTTAATTGAGTCGAAAGAACAAATGCAGAGTTTCTTGAAAGCCTTCACCTTAGTCGGTCTATTCGTAGCCTTGATTGGCGTAATGCAGGTTGTACTTGGAGTGGAAGTAAACAGCTCGTGGACAGGAGAAAACGAATCAATGAAGAGACGTGCATTCTCCATTGTAACAAGCCCAAACGTTTTGGGTAGCTACATGATCTTTACCGTTCCCATTGCAATAAGTCTATTTTTGCAAGGGATAACCAAAAAACAAAAGCTTCTTTGGGGGCTGACATCCCTGATTATGCTGGTTTGTCTTATTGCGACAGGCTCGCGTGGAGCTTGGTTCGCTCTACTAGCCGTATTAGTTATTGGCTCTGTTTTTGTGAACCGGAAAGTTTTCTTATCTATTGTAGCTGTATCCATTCTAGGCGGCGTTGTTTTGTTGGCTGTACCAGAAACAACTCCTGTCATCGGTAAGGTACAAAACCGTATTACCACCCTGTTTACTGAGGACTATTGGGAAAAGAGTAGCCAAAGCGGTCGCGTAGCACGTTGGACGAATGCTTACCACCGTATGCGACTAGAACCATTATTTGGCGCTGGCCCTGGTCATTGGGGTGGAGCAGTAGGTTCCCGTTATTTTGGAACTATCTATACTGACAGCTACATGTTTAAAACATTGGCCGAAACAGGGATCATTGGCTTAACCCTATTGATTACCATGATGCTTGCCATTGTTAAATATGCGGCTCAGGCTACCCTGCGCTGGAAAAACTCGCCGTATTTCTATACCGGCTTGGGATTATTCTGCGGTTTTCTGGCAGTGTTCTTCCATAACTTTGTGGAAAACATCTTTGAAGTGCCGTTTATGTCTACCTTCTTCTGGCTATTAGGCGGAATGGTAGCGGCGCTAGCCACTCTTGACTTCCGGTACGCCAACCGCAAAATTGGCTCCAGATCATAAACGAGAAAAAGGTGAATTGTATGCGACAGCTGTTTAGGCTGCAAACCTTATACTGGGCAGTTTATGCCTTTGCCCTGTTTATCGCTTATAACTTGGTGGTCAAGGTCGCTTTTATTGATCTATCATGGATTGCATTCGTGATCTTTGTGCCACTACTTATTGGGACGTACTTCCTCATTCATAAAAAGGAACGTCGTCAGGTGATTATTTTTACAATTGGTTTTTTACTGTTAGATAAAGCATTAACAACATTAGATGATCGTATCATGGTCAAATATGTAATAGGCGCAATTGGAGCGATTATTGCCATTTCCTTACTGGTTAAGTTTTACGGTAAAGTAAAGTGGAACGCCGTGTTTGCACTTGTTGCAGTAGCTTGCTTGACTAATTTCACCTATGCGCGTGATAATCTGGCAGCAATTAATCATTTTGTGTTAAAAGCAGAAACAGACCGTTTGTATAAAGGGGAATGGGTCGATTACTTCCCCATCACCTTGTATGACATCGACGGTGATGGAACAATGGAAATTCTGACGTATGGTAACGCAGATGAAGTTGCGGATGTAGAAGAGGATAAAATTCCGGAAACACCGGAAGAAAAAAAGGCAACTGCTGAAAAGCTTCTTTATCTAAAAAATGAGCCTCTGTCACTTTACGTCTTAAAATGGCAAGACGGCAAGCTTGTGCGTTTAAAACAAGATCAGTTTACGCCACAACAGTGGAAAAAAGCTTTGGCACAAATGCCAACAGACTATCCTGGTTTCCCTTATTACACGCAACAAGGAGATCAATTAGTTCCTACCGTACAGCGCCAAAGCTATACAGAAGCAATGATGCAATCTGGTACAGCACCATTCCGCGCTTTATTGCTTGATCTAGCACAGGTAGATAAAAAACTGACCGATCAAGATGGTTATACGTATCAAACAAATCATTTTAATAAGCCAACCAAATTCCATGATGTAGAAATTAAAAATGGATTTTTGACTGGCTCCTATGGTCAAATCTCGTTCCAGTACAAGTCGCGTGGTACCAAGATTTTAGACACTATGCGCCTTCCTGGTGGAGAAGAGGGACTTCTTGTACTGGATGAAGATCTAGCTGTGATTACAGTGAAACCTGATGCAACTGTGGAAGAAAGCTATCGTTTAAATCGTAAATCCTTAAAGGGTGGACTTGCGATGAGCGATATTATGGTAGCAGACATCGACCATGATAATCAGGATGAGCTGTTGATTGGCGGTGTTCCTTCTTACATCTTACGCCCAACCGCTGACGGTAATTGGGACATGTTATTTGCAAGTAACGAAAAAGACACAAGCTTCCGCTTAACCAATTATGCAAGCATAGGTAAGAATGAGCACGCAGAACTGATTGCCCAAGCCAAAAGCTGGGTGAGCAGTTTCGATCGTCGTTATCTCTCCGGCTTTGACTATACGCAGGATGGGCTTAAGCAGAATTGGAAGATTTATTTACCATTAATTAAAATGCAAGTCGGAGATATTGACGGAGACCAGGAGAACGAGTTGGTTGCTACGATGTACGATAACCATCGTATCTTAGTATTCAAACGCCACCAATTCCCTGTCTTCCCAATCGCTGTTGGCATCACTATCGCACTGTTTGTTTTTGGTATCGTGAGGAGGGTTCGCTATGCTTCAAAATAAAGGAAAATGGTTACTTGCGGGCATAACTGCTCTCTCTCTCCTCTCTGGTTGTACGTATGAATCTGCTCCAAAAGAGTTTGTAAAGGTAGAGGACACGGCTCCTGCTGGCATTGCCCCTGCTGAAAATCCTGCTGCCGTTTTACGTGCTGCTTTGGAAAAGGGAAAATCTTCTTTTGAGATGATGAAAAACGGTGTCCAAACAGAGGTCGATCCTAATAAATACTGGTTTAGCGGCTATGTGAAAAATCGAATGATGTCACGTGAAACGACAAGTATGTTTGATGGTATCGTGGAAGGCCCAGATGCTTATCAAGTGACCGGTCGCATCGCTCGTCAGGAGTTTGTATACTACCGTAAAGGCGACGAACGCTATATTTTTAAGGGCGGTAACTGGATTACAGCGCGTGAGGAACCAATTCCTATCGATGTATTTCGTGGTTATGAAGCATGGTTGCCTTTCTTAGACAAAGCAGTGCAGATGCCTGATGAAAAAGTGATTAGTACGGAGACAATTCCGTATCAAATCAAAATTACCGGTAAAGAATGGGTAGAAAAGGCTGATAGCGATCTTTTTGCAACCTTTAAGGAACATTTGCAAGATCGTCCGGATATTAACGAAATTTTAGCTAACACCACCATTAAAATGACCGTGGGCATTGGTAAAGATGATGGATTGATTCATAGCTATCAAACATGGATTATCCTGCCGATCCCAGGTGGTGGCTACATGGATCAGGAAGTTAAGTTCACTTTCTTTAAATATGGGGAAAACATTCAAATGAAAGACCCAGAAGAAGTGAAGAAATATTTACTTGATTAATTTGTAGTATTGGCTCTCAAAAGTAAAAAAACTCTCTATTGATTGTCAGTTAATGACCGATAGAGAGTTTTTTTGTATTTATTCTGAGCCAACACAAAAAGCGTGCGAGTGTATAACACCCAAACACGCTTCTACTGTTCGTTTATTCTTGTACAAGGTCTGCCTTCTTACCTTTTCTAGTACCGCCTACTAGTTCATTCATTAGGTGTGCCAGTTGACCTGCCTGTTCACGTCGTTCGTACAGCTTAACACGATCATAGAAGCTCTCATCGCGTTCTGTGTGTGACCCGTTCTCCTTCTGCTGTTTCCATGCCTGATATAGATGTAGATAAGCTTGCTTCATCGCATCCTTATCAGTAGGGTTGGCTACCTCGCCTAAACCAAAGCGCTGGATGATCTCTGTTGCCTCTCCTGGCATGTTTAAAGCTAAAATGGGTTTACCTACCCCCATGTATTCATAAAGCTTACCAGGAATGTAGGCTCCAGCATCGGGAGTCACGTCTCCGATCATCAACAAGGCATCTGCACCACTCATCAAGCCTAGTGCTTCTTTATGAGGAAGATTACCAAGCACTCTCACTGCATTCTGCAAACCAAGCTGCTCTACACAATCTCGATTTTCTGAATAGCCCGGATAGTCAAAGACACCCGCAAATGAAAGACATATCTCCTGTTGATCAACCAAGCCTTCATCAATCAGTTCCTTGATAGCACTCAGTAATAATCGCGGATTGCGTTTCTGATATAAAATGCCTGCATAAGCTGCATGAAAACGATCAGGTACCGTATGTGCAGGAGTCAGCTTTGCAAAATCTGCTTTGTCAAAGCCATTATAGATTAGCTCCATTCGGTTTGTGGTAGCTGGATATTTAATCTGGAAGTTTTTAGCGAATGTAGCAGTCACTGTTGTAATAACATCAGCTTGCTTCATTACTTTCGCTTCCATCCGCTCCTCCAGACGCTCTCTCCAAGCAATACCTGATCGATGCATATTTTGAGTCCATGGATCTCGGAAGTCTGCAATCCATTTACAACCGAACTCTGCTGCTAACTTACGAGCAACAAGGTGGTTTGTTACAGGCCCTGATGTAGAGAAGATAACATCAATGCGGTGCTTGCGCATGATTTCACGTCCTACCTTCAATGCCTCAGGATACCACAATATTTGATCATCCGGGATGAGCAGGTACGGTTTTATTTTTTTGGCTGTTTGAAATAATGTGTTCTTTAGACGTGCAACCAAGGAGGGCTGAGCGATTACCTCAGTCACTTGACGTGAACTTGCTACAACATTCTGGGCGTTTGTAGCAGACTTCTTGTTTTCAGCTTCACCCTTTTCTCCTACATGATCAGGAGTTGAATCTGCCCCATTATCTCTTGTCGTTTGACTACTGGAGGCCTGCTTATCATCAGCTTGCTTACCAGACGAGACTTGTGTATCTTTTGTAGGTTTACGGAATCTTGCAGTCATCTCCTTTGCTCGATGAATTTGCACATCTGCAGGAACATCTGCCAGTAAGCTGGTGTCAAGGGTAGCATGGTAGCTCGGGTCCGCGGTAAGCACGTGCACACCCCATCCGAATTCCCCTAGATATTTAGCCATTTTAAGCGGGCGTGGAACACCACCGCCTCCAATTGGTGGAAATATATACGAAAGTATTAATACATTATGTCGCTTATCCATATCTATTTTCCTCATCCTTATTCACGTTTCTAACCCAGTTATTCACTTGTTTAATTAGACAAATCCACAAAAAAAATGTCACGTTTACCATACCATAAGTACGGTCATATTGCGAATCACGGCTTCATCTGGTATATTTGAAATGGTCTGTTGGAAAGGTTCGGGTGGATTACATGAAAAGCAAACTACGTGTCCTCCACGTAATCGGCGGTGGAGAATTTGGTGGAGCTGAACAGCATATTCTCAATCTGCTTACTTCTTTTTCTAAGAAGCAAGTAGATGCAGCCGTCGTATGCTTTTACGATGCATTATTTGCGAGAAAATTGCGTGAAGCTGGTATCAAAGTGACAACATTACATACATATGGACGCTTCGATTTCCGTATTTTGCAAGGATTAAAGCAGGAAATTATCGCTATGAATCCAGATATTGTGCATACACATGGAGTTAAAGCTAACTTTATGGGAAGATTGGCGACTCGTTCGTTGGACTGCGCGACATTTACCACAGTCCATAGTAATTTAAAATATGATTATGTGAGTCCACTAGCTTCTTTTGGGGCAACTCTAATGGAAAAACAAACACGCCGCTGGACTGATCACTTTATTACTGTGAGTCAGGCACTCCAAACGGTCTTAATAGAAGATGGAATTCCAAAAGAAAAAACAAGTGTAATTTTTAATGGAATGGATGTTACCCCTTTCCGTGTAGAAAATAAAGCAGAAGTGCGTGCCATGCTACGTGAAGAGTGGGAACTCCCTCCCGATGCTTTTGTATTTGGAAACGTCGGACGTATCGTGCAAATCAAGGGGCTTCCTTATTTACTTCAAGCTTTTGCTCAGGTCTTAGCTAGCACGCAAAACCATCCTAACCTTTATCTAGCAATAATCGGGGATGGTGTAGAGCGCCCAGCTCTTGAAGATCAAGCACGTCAGCTTGGAATTGCTGAGCGAGTTCGCTTCGTTGGCTTCCGTACCGATGTTCCTCGTTGTCTTCAAGCGTTAGATATGTATGTGCATGCTGCGTTGTATGAAGGATTAGGTTATACGATCGTTGAAGGAATGGCTGCTTTTCTACCTGTAATAGCTACAGATGTAGGGGGCGTAGGAGAATTTGTCATTTCAGAAGAAACTGGGTTGTTGGTCCCACCAGCCGAAGCAGGTCAATTAGCAAAAGCTATGCTCAGACTCTGGCAGGATAAAGACCTTCAGCTACGCTTGGTTACAAACAGTACTGTAATGATCGACCGTGATTTTACGATTGACCAAATGGCTGAACAAACGATTCAGCTTTACGAACAAAAACGAAAACCTTAACTTATGTATGGGTATCAATTATCTATACTGACTTGGAAATAGCCTAAGCGTTAATGCTTATACCCATAATCAATATGTACAAAAACGACTTTCTCCGCTTTCATCTAAGTGAGTAAAGTCGTTTTTTCTTTGTTTGATTGTCTGAATCCTTGTACAATAGTAGTGGAACTACATAGAAAGGTTGTGCGTAATCGTGAAAGTATTTATATCCTGCGATATGGAAGGAATTTCGGGTATTACTGATCCTACTTATATTAACCCCGAAACAGGTAGTAATTATCAAAGAGGTCGTTCCTATATGACTGGTGATGTGAATGCTGTCATTGAAGGGGCAATAGCGGCTGGCGCTACAGAAATCCTGGTAGCAGATAGCCACGAAAATCTTAATAACATTCATTTGGAAGATTTGCATCCGAAAGCTCGCCTGCTTCGTGGAACCCCACGCGATCACTCTATGATGCATGGGCTGGATGAAACATATGATGCCGTTTTTTTAATCGGCTACCATACCCGTCACGGCGTTCCAGGGGTTCTTAGCCATACCATGTCCCGTGTAATTAAGAATATGTATATAAATGATCGAGTTGTTGGCGAATTTGGTTTTAATGCTATCTATGCAGGTTTATATGGTGTACCAGTCTGCTTGGTATCCGGTGACAATCTCATTGCAGAGGAAGCACGTGAGCTCATTCCTGGCATCCAGACAGCAATCGTTAAATATGCGACGTCTCGCACTTCTGCAATCTGCCTTTCGCTACAAGAAAGCCGCGAAATTCTTCAAGAGCAAGCAGGCCTAGCTTTGCAGCGTTGTAAGGAGATCGTACCACTCACTACAGAACTGCCACTTGAATTAAAGATAGAGTTCTCTCATTACGGTCAAGCTGAGATGGCCGCTATCGTACCAGAAACAAAGATCATTCCTAATACAACTGAAGTTACATACTACGCAAAAAATCAGTCTGATATGTATAAAACCATGCGTGCAATGATGAATTTGGCTAGTTCAGTGCCGTTTTGTTAACACCATGCACATGCACAAAGGCAAAAAACGTCCTGCTTCCCTCCATCATTTTGGCTGGGGACAGGACGTTTTCATTTATGCTTTTTTCCTTATTTACAATCTATCTACATTCTAAATCCGCTTCACTTTCACTTGCTCATCAAGTGTACGCGGAATACGATTTTTCAAATCTAATACGACCGGAGATGACGCCATTTTCCCGGTAACTTCAGCCCAATTAAGTTCGGTGAACTCCTGTTGCATCGCAGCTAACACCAAAGCATCAGCGCCTGATACAGCAGCTTCTAAGCTGTCTTTTTTATGATCATATGGGGTATGAACAGCAGGATCGTAAGAGGTAACTTCTACCCCTTTCGCGAGCAATAGCTCAATAAAATCGTGCACGGGACTGATGCGATCATCATTGGAAAAATCCTTCATCGCTAAACCAAACACAGCTACCTTACTGTCAGCCAAACGTTTACCCACAGATTGTAGTGTTTGCTCCAGCATGTTTACCAGCACAGTAGGAATGCCATCGTTGGTCTTACGTGCAGTAGTCAAAAGTGGTAAGTCAACGTGTAACTCCTTCGCTTTTGGTGCCAAGTAATACAGCGCATTTGGCAAACAGTAACCACCTACACCAGGACCAGGTGTTAATAAATTGACGCGAGTATGCGTGTTAGCAACCTTGATTAATTCAAAAACATCGATATCTGCTGCTTCCGCAAATCTCGCAAATTCTTGAACCATCGCAATATTTACGTCACGCTGAATGTTCTCAATAACCTTAGAGGCCTCCACTACACGAATATCTGTAATCGTGATCTCTGTCTCACTAATAAAGGAAAGCAATTCTTTTCCTTTGGCAGCACTCGCCTCGTTAATACCGCCTAACGCTAGAGGCATATGAATAAACTCTTCAAAAGCCCGTCCTTCTGCAATACGTTCAGAGCAGTAGCTTAGATAGAAGTCCTCGCCTGCCTTCATACCGCTCGCTTCTTCAAGGAATGGCTTCACGACTTCTTCCGTTGTACCAGGAATAACGGTACTGCGAATCATGACGTGATCACCTTTTTTAAGTTGGCTTCCTAATGATTGAGCAGCGCTTTTCAAATATTGCAACTCAGGATCACCATTTTTAACAGGGATACCCACTGTTACGATATAATGATCAACCTGCTGTTTTGCTTCCTCATAGGAAGTGGTGGCATGAAAACGACCTGCCTCCACCTGTTCTTTTAAAATTTCTGGCAATGTTTTGCCTTTATATGCTTCCAGATGGTGAGATTTTCCTTCGTTTGTTTCCTTCACAAGTTGTTCAGAAACATCGATTCCGACTACTTTTGCACCTTTCATCGCGTAGGTTAATGCGAGTGGCAAACCTACAAAACCAAGGCCTACAACCGCGACACGAATAGGATGTGTCATAATAATCTCCTCTTTCCTTTGTTTCTCCACGTATATATGCTACGTATGTAGTAACTACGATAGATAGTAAATTCCTAACCCCAGAAAAACAAGGCCGCAAATAAACAACGCTTTGTACAGTTTATCCAAATTGCTGCCCCCTCACTATGAGAGATTCTTTCTACCCTTCTCAAAGCCATATTATACCCTGCCAAACGTAAAAAGGACAGCCATTCACAAAAATTGCCGTCCTGATTACGCTTTGAAATATCTTCATGAATTTCTTACCTGTCCATTTTTACATGTAAGAATTACACTTACACCACCAAACTAGCTCCAATGATGTATGAAAAACCGATGGATAGAAACATGGAAATCAGCCCGATTGCGCGGTTATCCTGCTCGATTTCATGATCGATTTTTAGACTTGGCGTCATGAATTCAAAGATAAAGTAGGCAAGTAGCATCAATAGAAATCCGTAGCTAGCATGTAGTAGGGACGCCCCTAGCTTTTCATGCTGCTGAATGGAAAATCGGAAAATATTAGCAATCCCAAATATCTTCCCCCCTGTTGCCATTGCTACAGCAAGATTTCCCTTTTTTAATTCGACCCAGACTCGGTACTTTGTAACCAATTCAAAAATAGAGATAAACAGGATCATTGCAAGACCTGTCACAGCAAAATAGGTAGCCGTGGCTAGATACGTATTTTGAAATAAGATCGCCATAAGAGGCTCTCCTCCCCGCTATTTCAATTCTACAATGGTAGCACCCACGCCACCCTCGCCTTGACCACCTAGACGGAACGACTTCACGCTACGATGGCGGCGCAAAAATTCATGCACACCTTTGCGCAAAACCCCTGTACCATTCCCATGAATAATGGATACCTTATGGAAGCCTGACAATACTGCATCATCCAGATAACGATCTATTTCTTGAATGCTATCCTCTACATTATAGCCGCGTAGATCCAGATCTAATTTAACGCTATGAGCTTCTCTCTTAATGGTCGTGTACTGCACCGGTTTCTTCGGCTGTACTGATTCCTTCACCACATGCATATCATCTTTTTTGACTTTCATTTTAATAATTCCAAGCTGAACTAAATATTCAGAGCTAGATACCTTATCCAAGACGGTTCCCTTTTGTCCAAAGCTATCTACCATTACTTCGTCACCGATCTTGATCTGAGTAGCACGAACTGCTTTGGCTGGTTTTTTCACCTTTTCCTTTTCCAGCTCTAACACAGCATTTCCTAACCGCTGTTTGGCATCAATTAGGCGGTGTTCTTTAAAATCAACACCTTCTTTACGCATTTGACGCAACTCACGAATGATTTCTTCTGCTTCGTCACGGGCTAATTGTACAGCGATGCGTGCCTCTTCTTCCGCTTTTTCTAGCAATCGATTTTTTGTCTCAGCGAATTGACGGCGCTCCTCGTCTAATTGCTGACGTAATTCTTCCGCTTGTTTGCGGATATTCTCAGCGTCTTCGCGTTCTTTTTCTGCTGTCTTCTTGTTTGATTCCAAGGAGGCAATCATTTTCTCAACCTGATTCTCCTCTTTAGACACAGAGCGGCGAGCCTGATCGATGATTTGCTCGTTTAAGCCAAGACGCGCTGCAATTGCAAATGCATTAGAACGCCCCGGAACTCCAACCAGCAGTCGGTAGGTTGGACGTAGCGTCTGTACATCGAACTCTACACTGGCGTTAACTACTTCTGGCGTATCGTATGCATAGGCTTTTAACTCACTATAGTGCGTAGTAGCTACTAGTCTAGCCCCTTTGTCTAACACATAATCCAAAATGGACATTGCAAGCGCTGCACCCTCTGTAGGATCCGTACCTGCTCCTAATTCGTCAAACAGCACCAGACTCTTTTCATCCATTTGATCTAATATGCGAATGATGTTAGTTAAATGACTAGAAAATGTCGATAAACTCTGCTCAATGGATTGTTCATCACCAATATCTGCAAAAATAGATGAAAATATCGCCATCTCAGTTTCTTCTTGTGCTGGTATATGAAGGCCTGCCATCGTCATTAAGGATAATAAACCCAATGTTTTAATGGATACAGTCTTACCGCCAGTATTAGGACCAGTGACTACAATACCTGAATACTCTTTACCTAATTCTACATCTAGTGGTACGACTACCTTTGGATCAATCAGCGGATGACGTCCCTTTTTAAGTAAAATATAGCCTTCTTCATTTAATTTCGGGCTGATGGCTTTCATGCTGTATGCTAATTGCGCTTTTGCAAAGATAAAATCAAGCTCAGCTAGAACGGAAAGGTTCTCCAATAACATATCCACATGATCCGCTACTAGTACGGTTAACGTATAAAGAATGCGTTCTACTTCATGCTCTTCTTTTAATCTAGCCTCACGTAGCTTATTGTTCATCGAAACAATCACTTCCGGTTCAATAAACAACGTGGCACCTGACGCAGATTGATCGTGTACAATACCGCCAAAATGCGAACGATATTCCTGTTTTACTGGAATAACAAAGCGGTCTCCACGTATTGTTACAATGTTTTCCATCAACATTTTTTGTGTAGAGGAAGAACGGGTCATCTGGTCAAGCTTTTCGCGAATTCGTGCTTCAGAGCTTCTAATCTCCTGACGAATCTGACGCAATTCAAGGCTAGCGCTATCCACTACTTCACCGTTATCATCAATACAGCGCTTTATTTCAGTTTCTAATTCACGTAGCCCTTCAATTCTATCTACCAAGCTTTGCAATATGGAAAGCTCATGTTCCTCAGAAATATCATTAATAAACTGTTTAAGACGACGTCCCGCATGCAAAGTAGTAGCAATATCAAGAAGTTCCAGTGGTGCTAAGATCGAGTTCAGCCGAGCACGTTGGATCGGTCCACGGATATTGCGAATACCGCCCAAAGGCACGCTTCCTTTGACACGTAATACCGTGCTTGCTTCCTCTGTTTGTCTTTGTGCATGACGAACAACATCTATATGATTAAAAGGCTCAAGTGACTCAGCCAGTTCTCGTCCGAGTTCTGATGTGGTTTTCTCCATCAGCATGGCGATGATTTTGTTAAATTCCAGTGTTCGTAAAATCCTTCGCTCCACGTATGCTGCCCCCTTCTTATCTAATCATTTTATTATACCATGTAGTGCTATTAAATTTACAAAAACCATTTCATGAAAAATCAATGCCTATTTGGATAAGTTGCCCATTGAAATAATTACATGCTATTTGTTTTACATACTTTATTTCCTGGTAAGCCAAAATGAAAACGTACACCTACCCTACTACAAGGAGGACTCGTTTATGAGTTTCATGCGTCACGTTATTCGTTTTATCGTTGCCGCAATTGTTCTGATGTTCGTCGGCTTCCTAGTACCGGGCTTTGCCGTAAACGGTTTTTGGACTGCCCTGATTGCAGCAGTTGTTATTGCCCTCATTGGTTGGGGTGTCGAAAGCATTTTTGGTGATAAAATCTCTCCCTATAATCGTGGGATTGTCGGTTTCGTCGTAAGTGCTATCGTCATTTACCTAACACAATTTTTGGTACCAGGCTTCCGCGTTACTGTACTTGGCGCCTTACTTGCTTCCTTGGTCATTGGGATTATTGACTTGTTTATCCCAATGAAAAGTAAGATGGATATGCGCAACGGAGACTAAAGTAGCTTGCGTTAAGCGATACCTGCTAGGAATACAACACATACTCGCATGTATTCATTAAGTGCAAAACAGACTGCCTATGGCGGTCTTTTTGCTGATGCTTCTCGCTCCTACGGTATATGAAAGGGCTGTTGAGATAATTTCTCAACAGCCCTTTAACCTCATACGGTCTATGTTGTATGTTTATCATTTGAAGGCATTTTACTGGCATCTTCTTGCAACAGTCTGAGCAACTCCTCATACTCCTGCCGCAACCGGAAATACTCGTCAGCAATGTTTACCGAGCTTAGTACAGCAATTTTAGCCGTATCTAGCCGAAAGTTCCCCTGCGCGATTTCTTTCATTTTATCGTCAACATATCTGGCTACCATCCGCATATGGCTACTACTAGCCTTTCCGCTCAGGCGATACTGCTGACCATAGATTTCGACTGACAAACGATTTTTCCCATCTTCCTGCACGGAGTCTTCCTCCTTGAAATAGCCCGACTATACGCTCATTACTACTAGGTTACTGAAAATGACTGTATTCGTCAAGGAATTTGATGGAGGTATTTACTAGGAGCGTAATTCTGCTCCTACCTTAGTTAATGCTTCAATAACTTTTCCTGTTATCTCTTGCACTTCTTCATCCTGCAAGGTTCTCTCTGGATGACGATATACAATGGAGTACGCTACACTCTTTTTATCAGAGGCAATGCGCTCTCCCATATAAATATCAAACAAGGTAACCGACTCCAGCAATTCACCTGACTCTTCACGAATGATTGCTTCTAACTGTGCCACCGGCAAGTTACGTTCTACCACTAACGCTAGGTCACGAGTTATAGCAGGGAATTTGGGCAATGGTTTGTAATCAGTGAGATCGGCCGCAAAGCTGAACAAATGCTGTAGATCAAATTGGAATACATAGGTTTCATCTAAATCATGATCCTTCTCCGTCTTAGGATGAAGCTGTCCTACATAACCAATCACTTCACCCTCAACCATTACATCAGCTGTACGTCCAGGATGCATTCCTTTGCGATTTTTATTTGCAGTATAGGTTACGGCAAGTGAGTTTATTCCCAAACGGCTAAACAAGGATTCAACCAAGCCTTTCACCGTGTAAAAATCAACAGGAGCTTTTACGCCCATCCAATTTACGGGCATCCATTGACCTGTCACAAGACCACCTAGATACAATCGTTGTTCTGGTTGTTCTGTCAGTTCTTCTTGTTCGGATAAGAAGACATGACCTAATTCAAAGAAAGCTAAATCTTGGTTTTGTCTATTCTTGTTATACGTAGCCGTCTCTACAAGGCTTGCTAGCAAATTCGTACGTAATACACTATGCTCTTCGCTAATTGGCATAGCTAGTGGCACAGGATGCAACTTGCGTTCGTCTTGTAATCCGCTAAATTGTGCCAGCTTATCAGGGTGTAATAATGCATAAGAGATGGTCTCAGATAACCCTGTTCCGATTAGGTGATGACGCGTAATACGGCGCAATTGTTGTTCTTTAGTTAACTTACCTTGGATTGATTCTCCACCTGGTAGTGTTACCGGGATACGATCATAACCATAGAGGCGTGCTACTTCTTCAATTAGGTCCTCAGATAGTGTAATGTCGCCACGACGAGTAGGAACCGTCACTGTGAACAATGCTCCTTCTGCCTGTTCTGTCTGGTCAAATGTAAACTGCAAGCGAGTAAAGATATCTGCTACTTGTTCTTTTGTAATACTAGTCCCTAGATGCTCATTAATTTTTGTAAGTGAGACTGGAACCACAGCAGGTTGGTTTACTGTGATGGTTTGTTCAGCTACCCCTTTAGATACCTTGGCATGAGCTAGTTTTTGAATTAAGTGTGCAGCGCGATCAGATGCTACAGAGATACGGGATTGATCAACACCCTTTTCCCACCGAACACATCCTTCTGTACGCAAATTCAACATTTTAGACGTGCGACGGATAGAAGCCGGCGTGAAGTAAGCAGATTCTAAAATGATCTCCTTCGTATTATCGACGATCTCAGAGTTAGCTCCCCCCATTACGCCAGCAATGCCCAAGCCTTTTTCTTTGTCAGCAATTACTAACGCTTCTGGATCGAGAGCACGTTCTTGATCATCTAGCGTAGTCAGTTTTTCATTTTCTTGTGCCAAGCGAACAATAATTTGTTGATCTGCTACTTCTTTTGCATCAAAAGCATGCAGCGGTTGTCCGTATTCTAATAAGACATAGTTGGTGATATCTACCACATTATTAATTGGACGTGTTCCAGCCGCTATCAGACGATTCTTCATCCATTGTGGTGCACTTGTGATCACCGCATCAGTAAAGTGTCTACCTACGTACTGATAACAATGCTCGCTAGCTTCAATAGCAACCGTAACAGGATTTGCTTCTCCATCCTCCGTTACCGATGTATCTGGTAATTTAACCTCACGTCCATAAAGCGCTGCTACCTCATAAGCCACTCCTAGCATGCTTAAACAGTCGGAACGATTCGGAGTCAAGCCCAACTCCAACACATAATCATTTAATCCCAAAAACTCAGTCGCATCCGCACCCAGCTCTGCGTCTTCTGGTAAAACGAGAATACCTTCTTGCTGGTCCTTTGGAAGTAATTTATCGTTTAATCCTAGTTCTTTCGCCGAACAAATCATCCCTTGAGATTCTACACCGCGAAGCTTGGATTTTTTAATTTTAAAGTTCTCAGGTAACACAGCACCGATCATTGCTACTGGAACTTTTTGTCCTTGTGCCACATTTTGAGCACCACAAACGATTTGTAATAGCTCCTCTTGACCTACATCTACCTTTAATACGCTTAGACGGTCTGCATCTGGATGCTTTTCACGTTCCTGAACATAACCGATGACAACACCTGTTACGCCTTTGTTTAGAGATTCGACACCCTCTACCTCGATCCCACTGCGAGTCATTTTTTCCGCTAAATCCTGTGGTGTTATATCTGTTAAATCAACATATTCTTTTAACCATTGATATGATACTTTCATTGCTTACATAATCCCCTTTCTTTCCGAACCGACTAGGAGCGGTTAAATTGACGTAGGAAACGTACATCGTTTGTATAGAAATTACGAATATCCTCAATGCCATACTTCAGCATTGCAATGCGCTCTACTCCCATACCAAATGCAAAACCGCTTACTTCCTGCGGATTATAGCCTGCCATTTCAAGGACGCGAGGATGAACCATTCCAGCACCTAGAATTTCAATCCAACCAGTTTGTTTACAAATGCGGCAACCCTCACCGTGACAGATTACGCACTGAATATCTACCTCAACGCTCGGCTCTGTGAATGGGAAGAAACTAGGGCGAAGACGAATTTGCTGGTCTTCTCCAAACATTTGCTTAGCAAACGTCAGCAAGGTTCCTTTCAAATCACTCATGCTAATGCCTTTTCCAACCACAAGACCTTCAATTTGAGTAAATTGATGGGAATGTGTCGCATCGTCATCATCACGGCGATACACTTTTCCAGGGCAAATGATTTTAACTGGCGTTTTTCCTTCTTTTTTTAACATGGTACGAGCCTGTACAGGTGAGGTATGCGTACGTAATAACAGTTCCTCTGTAATGTAGAAAGAATCCTGCATATCACGTGCTGGATGTCCTTTTGGTAAGTTGAGCATTTCAAAGTTGAAGTGATCTAACTCCACTTCAGGTCCTTCTGCTACTTCATAGCCTAGACCAATAAAGATATCTTCCAATTCTTCAATAATACGAGACAAAGGATGCATCGTTCCTGTCGGTACAGGACGACCTGGCAGTGTCACATCAATGCTTTGCTTGCTTAACTTCGCTTCTAGTACACGTGCTTCAAATTCCTGCTGTTTAGAAAGAATCGCTTCTTCAATCACTTGACGAACATCATTAACTAGCTGGCCTACTTTTGGGCGCTCTTCAGCAGACAATCCACCCATACCACGTAGAATTTCTGTTAATTCGCCTTTTTTGCCTAAGTATTTGACACGAAGGTCCTGAAGCTCCTGTCCTTCGCCTACTTGCTTCAATAAAGCAAGTGCATTTTCTTTTAACTGTTGTAAACGCGTTTGCACAAACAATCTCTCCTTTGTTTACAAATAAAAATACAACAAAAAAACTTCCTCCCTAAAAACAGGGACGAAGTTTAATTTCCGCGGTACCACCCTGGTTAGACATCTCATTATGTCTCACCTTCGCATCCGTAACGTGGATGAACCGGTGCCTCCTACTATAAGATACGATTGAAACTTTTGATCTTAGCCAGTTAATCACAAGCATTTGATCGCAGTCTTTCAATCTCGGGTTCAGAGGTCTGCTCATGAGGGAATTCCATAGAGATCACGTAAAAGTGCTTCCAGTCGCTTAATAAGCGGCACCTTTTCCCTGAACACGTCATCTGTTCTATGTACTAGTCTCAATCCTAGCATTTATGACAATTATTTTAGAATTTGCGATTAATTATACCTCACAATGAGGGTGACTTGCAAAAGAAAAGCTGATAATATCCAAAAAATCTTAGCCGCAATCACAATCAGCTTTGCGCTGACGTACCGCTTCATACAACATCACGCCAGTAGCAACAGCTGCATTTAACGATTCTGTTCGTCCATAGATCGGAATGTGAATCAGTTCGTCTGCTTGGGAAAGTACGGAATCTGACACTCCTCGTGCCTCATTACCAATTACTATGGCAACCTTTCCGCTATATACTGGTTCGTCATACTCTCGACTTTGTTGCCCAAGGGCTGTCACCAGTATACGTCCACCTGCCATTTTTATTTGCTCTGATACGGCTTTTACATCACAAGTAAATACGGGCATGCGGAAGAATGAACCCATCGTTGAACGCAATACCTTCCCATTATAAAGGTCGACACTGCCTCGTCCCATCAAAACAGCATCTACACCAGCCGCCTCTGCTGTCCGCATAATTGTACCTACATTACCAGGGTCTTGTAATTCGTCAAGAATGAGTATGAGAAAGTCGTATTTTTGCAAACACTTCCACTCAGTAGCCCAATCATTAGAACGCATTTTCACTTCTGCTACGATTCCCTGCGGTGTTTTTGTTTCTGATAACTTACTTAACACGGCATCCGTTGTAGACAAGCATTTGACAGGGTATGGGAATGCTTCAAGCGCTCGGTTTACTGTAGCTGGTAAACCTTTGCCCTCATCATACAAGAGCGTTACTACTTCCATCTTAGACAATAGAGCTTCTTCCACAAGATGCTCTCCTTCTATAAGGAAACGTCCTGCTGATTCTCGGCCCTTTTTGGTTTGCAATTCCTTCAAGCGCTTTACTAAAGGGTTTTGCAGAGATTGTATATGTTCTACTTTCATGTATTTATGCCTTCTCCTCAAATTCTTTCAAATCCATATTATGACCAATGACAACCAATACATCATCATGTTGCAAAACAATGTCTGGGCCTGGGGAAATGTTAAACGATTGGTTACTCTTAATAGCAATAACGTTAACTCCATACTTAGCACGAACATCGATGTCCCGTAAAGATTGTCCAACCATCGAATGAGATACTACCACCTCAGCCACACTATAATCTTCAGCAAGCTCGATAAAATCCAGTACATTAGCTGAAATTAAATTATGCGCAACGCGTATTCCCATATCTCGCTCTGGAAATACCACTCGATCCGCTCCGACCTTATAAAGAACTTGCCCATGGCGCTCATTTTGTGCTTTAGCTACGATTTTTTTAACGCCCATTTCTTTTAGAATCAAAACAGTCAAGATACTGGCTTGAATATCAGCTCCAATGGATACAACCACAACATCAAAGTTACGGATTCCAATTTCTCGCAATGCCATCTCATCTGTAGAATCGGCAGCAACCGAATGTGTTACATTTTGGATATTTTCATTAATACGCTCTTCATCTTCATCGATTCCCATCACTTCATAACCCATTTCATACAAAGCATGGGCCACACTGGAACCAAAGCGTCCCATTCCAATAACGGCAAATTGTTTTGACATGATTCAACCTCCCATTTGTCCTACTAGATTATAACATAGCGCTTGAACAGTACAAAAGGAATGTAAATGTAGCGTTCAACGAATACTAACGGTGATCATCTTTATTTTTGATGTAAAAAGGAGTGTTATACAGGTGAACATTAATGCATTAAATCTTCGTCAAGCTATTATGTATAAAATGCAAGGCTCTAGTCCTACCTCTGTACAAGAAACAATCAACGATGCTATTTCAAGTCGTATGGAGAAAACATTACCTGGACTTGGTGTATTATTTGAGGTGTTATGGCAAAACAGCAACTCAGATCTGCAACAACAAATGGTCACTACCATCTCCGAGCATATTCCAACGAATACAGACTCTCCTGTATAAGTAAGAACTCACTCTACTTTGTTACTTCTTTTTTATCAAAAGACAATGGGAACTTGCAAGTTAAGTTACCGTTGTCTTTTTTGCATAGAAAAAGGCGAACACTGGTTTACAACCAAAGTCCGCCTTGTTATTGATTATTCAAAAGAAGTTAATTCTGCTACCTTTTCTTTATCCAAGCGCTTCACCAAAGCAATCAATAATTTTACCAGGTTCTCATAATCATCATAATGAAGTACAGACGCATGACTATGAATATAGCGTGTTGCTACAGAGAGTGCAATAGATGGTATACCACTACCTGTTAGAGTAAACGCCGCCGCATCTGTAGCTCCACCTGGAATGGAAGTTAATTGATACGGTATCTTTTCCATTTCAGCTGTCTCAATAACAAAATCACGCAATTTTTGCGGAGCAATCATTCGAGCGTCATATAGCCCAATTTCTACCCCTGCACCTGCTTTTGATGGAGCATCATTTTTGCTAACACCTGGTGTATCACCAGCGATACCCACATCTACCGCGATACCGATATCAGGTTTTACTACATTAGCCACAGTGAAAGCTCCACGAGTTCCTACTTCTTCCATTACAGTTCCTGCCGCATACAAGGTATTTGGGTGCTCAACACCTTGTAGGCCCTTCATTAAATCAATAGCAGCAGCACAACCCATACGATTATCCCATGCTTTTGCCATCAGCATTTTTGGATTTTTTAACACAGTAAATGGACACACCGGAATAACCGGATCACCCAAACGAACTCCGAACTCCTCTGCCTCTTTTTTACTAGAAGCCCCAATATCCACAAACATATCTTTGATTTCAACCATTTTACGGCGCTTTTCCATTGGCATAACATGTGGTGGGATGGAACCAATTACTCCATCTAAGAAGCCTTCCTTGGTTTGAATATGCACACGCTGTGCCAGCATTACCTGTGGCCACCATCCACCCAACGGTTGAAATTTCAGAAAACCTTCCTCTGTAATACGCGTTACCATGAAACCAACTTCGTCCAAGTGTCCCGCGATCAACACTTTAGGCCCGTTAGCATCTCCTGTTTTTTTAGCGATCAAGCTCCCTAAATTATCATAAGTAATTTCATCTGCGTACGGTTCTATGTATGATTTCATAACCTGACGGACTTCTTGTTCAAAGCCTGGTACACCATGAGCCTCTGTTAGATCACGTAGCATTTGTTCTGTTTTTTGATCCATATCTTTCATTCCCTTCTGTGTTGCGTGTTGTATCATACGAAATATGGTAACACATAATACCACATGACATAAAAAGCCCCACCATTCCATAATAAACAAAGTGGTATCAGAACACAAAAAGACGGATGCTTGGTTTTATGACGCCATAAAAGCATCCCTAGGCCTACGCCCACAGCACCTCCAAGCGCAGCTAACAAAAAAAACGTAGCCTCTGGTATTCTCCAAGAGTTATGCTTGCGAGCAAGACGTTTGTCCCATCCCATTGCACACAACGCATAAAGATTAATGAACCCAATAGCTACTGAAATAAGCAGAAGCCGATGTAATACCACTCCAGTTAACAGCATAACCCAGGTTACTAGAAAAATACTATTTCTCTGTCGTTTATGAGCATGTAGTTTTTTCGGGATCACTTCCGATCCCCCTCTGGTCTTTTATTCGCACGTTTTTTTAAGCAGCAAAAGCGATAAATAATCAAGCCTATAATTAGGGCTAGTATCACCCACAATGTTATAAAACCGTAATGACGACTCACAGCGATAATATGATCCACATGGTTGCCAAAAAAATAACCGAGAAAGTAGAATGCCAACGCCCAAACCAGACCAGTGGTGTAGGAATATAGCGCATATTTACGAAAAGTCATACCTCCGACTGCTACAACATATGGCACTAAATGACGTACAACTGGCAGCAAATAGCTGATAAACAGTGAAAACGTACCATATTTTTTGATGAGTGCGGTCGATCGATCGATATAAGGTCCAAATTTCTTTTTCTTAGCTAACCGAGTTAGTATAGGTGGACCCACCCAACGTCCTAAAAAGAAGCCGATAGACAGACCCGAAACCACTCCGAAGTAGCCAGCAAGAAAAGCATAGTACGGATTTAAATAACCAAGAGCAGCAACTAATCCACCTGTCGCTACTACCAGTTCATCAGGAACAGGCAGACCTACAATGCCCAGCCATAAGAGAAAAAAGATGGCCAGATATCCATATTGTTCAATAAATTGAAGTAACACATCCACACTCATGTCCAAAGAAGCTCCCCTTTTGTCTTATCTGAGATCCAAACGTCTTTGTCGTTGGTATTACGATTTACTTATCATTTTCGTTACATTCCTGATCGAATTCGCAGGAAAAGTTTAGGCTAAAAAGGTTTTCGTCGGGTGTAGGAACCTACTTTGGGCATGGTGCAAAAATAGCAGTGTGGATCGCGTACCTAGGTCACTTTATACTACTGTCTGTTTACTTTTGGGTATCGTCTAGGCAACTGTTTGTGGTACAGGGACACAGATGAACGTATTGGATTGTCCTTCCACAAACGGATAATACATCACCAAAGCAAAATTACCTTCAACCATTTCACCCGTTTTTATATAGTGTTCTACATTAAATGAGACATGCGCTACTGTAGTATGTTTGGCATACTCTTTTTCCGTTTCAGCGTGTAGGGCAAAATCTGCACGTAAGTCAGCACGTTTATTTGCTACATTTTGATAAATCGCTTGTAATTCCGATTTGTTGACCGTATCGTCCCACCAGATTTTACGCGGTCGATATTTCTGATGTAATAAGTAATCAAATTTTAACATACTTAAGGAATGGCCTGTTTTATATGGAACTTTACTTTCAAGAAAACGTTGGAGACGAGTAAATAAATCTTCTAACTGATGCCCAAAACGTCCCCAGCCTTGCTCTTCCCAATAATCCCCAAACTCTTGAAAGAAATCAAATGGCGTCTCAAAATGATGAGTTAAAATCCATTCAAACGCCTTGTCCATCCTATGAGCATTCCAATATTTTTCTAGAATATCTTCCGTACGCTTAATACGCTGCATATCATTAAAGGAAAGTACGTTATTTCCCAAGATTTCATAGGGTGACTGATCCATATATATGTATCCATGTTCTGCAGCACGTGCCCTCACACCTGTACCTCGCAACATTTTTAAAAAGCCTAATTGTAACTCTTCTGGACGCAAAGCAAATACATCATTAAACGTTTTGCGGAAGGATGCGTAATCTTCCTCTGGTAATCCCGCGATTAAGTCTAAGTGCTGATCAATTTTACCAGATTCTTTGATTTTCAGCACGGTATAACTTAATTTTTCAAAGTTTTGTCGACGTTGTACAAGACGATTCGTTTCGTCATTTGTTGATTGAACCCCAATTTCAAAGCGGAAAATACCTGGTGGTGCATTCTCAGCTAGAAAGTCAACAACATCTGGCTTTAGGATATCGGCCGTTATCTCAAATTGAAAAATGGTTCCATTATGGTTATCAATTAAAAATTGAAAGATTTCCATGGCATATTGCTTATTAATATTAAAAGTCCGATCCACAAATTTAATGGTTTTAACTCCATGATCTATTAAACGCTTTAAATCACGCTTCACACGATCTAGATCAAAATAGCGAACCCCATTTTCAATGGAGGACAAACAGTATTGACAGCGAAAAGGACAACCACGAGACGCTTCAAAATAAACGACACGGTTATTCAATTCATCTAAATCCTCTTCAAATGGAGAAGGTAAGTGGTTTAAATCTTTCGTTTGTATACGCTGCATTGAAAAACGGACACGTTCTCCATCTCGGTAAGCGATACCTGGCACTTCTTTTAATAAAGGAGCTTCTCCGGTTTGTTTTGCCCGTTCATAGGTTTGACATAATTCTAGGAATGCTTCTTCACCTTCACCCATCACGATCACATCGATTGCAGGATATTTTTTCATCCACTCGTCTGTATCGTAGGAGACTTCTGGGCCTCCTAAAATGATCTGCACATTTGGACAAATCTTTTTTACATTATTAATTACGTCCAGCGTCTCGCGAATATTCCAGATATAACAGGAAAATGCAATGATATCGGGCTGACGTTTATGAATATCCCCTACAATATTAATTAGAACATCATTAATGGTATATTCTACCAGTTCAATATCTGGATAGTAGGGCTTGGCATAGCTACGCAAATACCTTAAAGCCAAAGAAGAATGAATAAATTTGGCGTTAAGTGTTGCAAGTAAAATTTTCATTATGTATGATTCACTCCTTTTTCTACGCCCTTCATTATACTGTTCTGCGCAATTCTCTGACAACATGTCCTAATTCGGGCAGAATTAATTTGACCATTGCTAGTTTAACCGCTCCTGTAGAACCTGGTGTGGAAAAAATCGCTGTTCCTTTATAGGTGCCCGCTATCGCTCTCGATAATATGGATGCGGAACCAATATCCTCGGTATAACTTAGCATGCGGAAAATCTCGCCAAACCCGGGCATTTCTTTATCAAGCAATCCTTTTACCGACTCATATGTATGATCACGGGGAGCAATACCTGTTCCTCCGTTAAGCAAAATCACATCTACCTCTGGGTGTTGTACCCCTTGTTCAATTACAGCCTGTATCTGCAATGGTTCATCTTTAACAATAGAATAGAGAAGAGTAGTATGACCCGCTTCTTCTAAAAGATTTTTCATTAGCTTTCCACTTTTATCTGTCTCTTCGTCCCTTGTATCAGAGACGGTGACAACCATTACCCCCACACTTTTAGGTGCAGTCGCTTTATGTTCGGTTGTGCTCATTCATGATTCCTCCTCAGATACCTCTTTCTTCAAAAACACCACAACTTCCATTGTACTCGATCATAAGATAGATTACAGAGACAAGCAACGAAAAAACAAGATTGTAATTCCTAGCATACCCTTCTTTTTTCAAGCGCAAAAGCCCGAGACTTCTGTGGCAATCTAGACCACAAAGTCCGGGCTAATGGGGGTAAACAAAATGAAATGGCACACTTACGGCAGATCAATCAGCATAAAATAGGAATCTTGCCCTGCTACTAGCTCCAATGTATCCAGATCGGTAATACGAGCCGAGTCACGTCGTTCTAATACTTGGCCGTTAACTTGTAATTGACCCTCCATGATGAATAAGAACGTCCGTCTATTCGTATGTTGGGAGAAAGAAATACTCTTACCAGCTTCTAATCGTGACAAATAAATGGTCATATCTTGGTGTACATGTGCGACACGTTGCTCATGTGGATTGGCTGATACGACAGGCAATAAAGCATTTATCATCGCTTGTTGATCATAAGCAAATTGTTCATATGACGGCGTTAAGCCATACTGATTCGGTTCAAACCATAATTGAAGTAGCTTAGCTTCTTCCGTAGTAGAGCCATTATACTCAGAGTGCATAATACCAGTACCAGCAGACATACGTTGAATCTCCCCTGGTTTTAGTTCCTCTTCATTTCCTGTACTGTCTTTATGACGCAAGACACCTTCTAACATGATCGTAACAATCTCCATCTCCTTGTGAGGATGGGTTCCAAAACCATATCCAGCTTGGATTGTATCGTCATTTAACACTCTCATAGGACCAAAGTTCATATTTTCTGGATCATAATATTCTGCAAAGGAAAAACTAAATTGTGATTTCAACCAGCCATGATTAGCTTGAAAACGAGAATCTGATGGAAAAATTTTTATCATAGTAGCTCACCTCATAGCTTTATTGTGTAGGTATTGTTACGATATATTCTTGTCTTCATCATAACAAAGTAACTAACTTTTGTAAAGTAACTAATTATTTTATTTTAAAAACAATAATCCTTTTTGAAACTTATATCAACCATTTCCGTATATAGAAGAAATCGAATTTGTATGTCGATTATTTTTTCATGCAAAAACAATACTTCTTATTCATATAGATCAAGGAAATCGAGAAAGGAGGCATCCCATTTCCTCATGTCTTTATTACTAAAAATTCTTTTACCCATTGGTTGCTTCTTTCTTTGTTGGTATTTTATGAGTCGTTTATTTCATCCCTTACGTGCATTTAGGCAAGCTAGACGAAAAGGTACGTTTCATTTATTAGATACACCTAGTAATATCAGACAAAATCTTCTTTTAACGTATAAAAAAGCGGTTTATGAAGGAGAAAAATACTCCGAACCGGGTAAGCATTCCCATGTAAATTGGATTGTTTTAACCCTAATCAAGCCTACTACGGAAGAACTTTTACCAATAGACTATGATCTAATGGAAAGCCGCTTACAAAAGCATTACCCACAAGCCCAAATACAATGGCCACCTTGCACGAAAAGACACTCTCTTTAGGCCTTGGTTGGGCCTTTTTTTGTATTGTGCTGTTTTTTGAGCAAATTATCATTTTCTTTCATATATTTATGTTCTTCTGTTGCTGTTTCAGGCTCTTTTTCTGCTGTTATATTCATTAGGATTTCAGTATTTTTGCTTATTGATGAACGGTTCATTTTCTGCTACGCTTGTGAGCAAGTTTCCACTACAAACCAAAGAAGGACCTGACTTTTAACGGTTATACTATAAAATAACGACGTATTTCCTTGAAAGGTACTATCAGGTAAAGGAAGGGGTTGCGATGCTAGAAAAATTAATTAAAAAATTTCATTTAAGCCCACCCAAGGTACTGGTATTAGGTTTTGCGCTTATCATTGCAATTGGTACCATCTTATTAACCCTTCCTATCGCAACGAATGACGGTCAAGGGCTGTCTTGGATCAATGCCTTTTTTACCTCTACGTCTGCTACCTGCGTGACAGGGCTAGTCGTGACGGATACTGGGACAACATTTACGATGTTCGGGCAACTGGTGATTTTAGCACTTATTCAAGTAGGTGGTTTGGGATTCATGACCCTAGCTACTTTTTTTGCTCTTCTTATGGGGAAAAAAATATCGTTAAAACAACGGCTCTTGTTGCAGGAATCACTTAATCAAATTTCTATCGAAGGTGTAGTCAGGCTTGCCAAGATGCTTCTGATCTTTACAGGCTTGATTGAATTGACTGGAGGAATTTTGCTTACGCTTCGCTTTGCCTTTGATATGCCATTTGCTAAGGCTTTGTATTACGGTATGTTTCATTCCATTTCTAACTTTAACAATGCAGGATTCGACCTCATGGGGGAATTCAGTAGCTTAACGAAGTATGTGAGTGATCCCATCGTCAATCTAACAGTCTGTGCGCTGATTATTTTAGGCGGGATTGGATTTATTGTAATGGCAGAGGTGTACGGGTATCGCGAGACAAAACGATTGTCACTACATACAAAGGTGGTTCTAACAACAACAGCCATTTTGATTGTGGTAGGAACTTTAGCCATTTTGATTCTAGAATTTACGAATGCCAAGACTCTACAACCATTGTCTCCCATTGGTAAGTTTTTTGGGGCGCTGTATCAATCTGTTACAGCTAGAACGGCTGGCTCCAACACGATAAGTATTGGAGACATGCGTCAGTCCAGTTTGTTCTTTATTATTGTGTTAATGTTCATCGGGGCTTCACCTGGATCTACAGGTGGCGGTATTAAGACCACCACCTTTGCCACTCTATTAGGAGCCGTATGGGCGCAGATAAAGGGGCGAGAAGACGTTATTTTCTATCGCCAACGTATTCTGCCTCATATGATTTATAAATCGCTAACCGTAACGATGATTGCCTTATTTATCGTAATTGTTGTAAGTATGATTTTAACGATTACTGAACCAGGTAAAGATTTTTTAATGATTCTCTTTGAGAGTGTCTCTGCCTTTGCAACGGTGGGTTTATCAATGGGACTGACCCCTGATTTATCTGATATCGGAAAAATCGTCATCTCCTTAACTATGTTTGCCGGACGGGTAGGACCGTTAACTATCGCTTTTGCACTAGCTCAACGAAATCGAAAAGAGTACTTCCGCTATCCTAAGGGAAAAATTATGATCGGGTAATGAAAGAAAAAACGAAAAAGACCACTCAGAAAAATTTATTCTTCTGTAGTGGTCTTTTTACTTATCTTTATTTGGAAATAACTGCTTTCTTCAGTTCAGCAACAACCAACTGCCCCATTTCTATCGTACCAAGTGCCTCTGCTTTATTGACTGCTAGATCACCTGTACGATGACCTGCTTCTAATACAGCCCATACCGCTTGCTCGACTCGGTCTGCATGTTCATCCAAATGAAGTGAATATCGTAGTAGCATCGCTATAGACAAAATCGTGGCTAGCGGATTAGCAATACCCTTACCCGCTATATCTGGTGCTGAACCATGTACTGGCTCATACAATCCAAAGCTGCCTGAAGCAAGACTCGCTGAAGCCAGCATTCCGATAGAACCAGTCAGCATGGCAGCTTCATCACTTAAAATATCGCCAAACATATTTTCAGTCACAATCACGTCAAACTGCTTTGGTGCTCGCACTAGCTGCATGGCGCAGGAGTCAACTAGCATGTGTGAGAGTTCTACATCTGGGTACTCGGTAGCAACCCGATCAGCAACCTTTCGCCACAAGCGTGAGCTTTCCAATACGTTTGCCTTATCCACCGATACGAGCCTCTTTTGCCGTTTCCGGGCGATGTCAAAAGCGGTTCGTATGATGCGCTCTACTTCTTCCTCCCGGTACACTAACAAATCCTCTGCTGTATCCTGACCATCTTCTCCGATATAACGCTTCTTGTCACCGAAGTAGATACCACCCGTCAATTCACGTACTACCACTAAATCTACGCCTGCTACAACCTCAGGTTTTAAAGAAGATGCTTCTACTAGGCTTTCATGCATTGTCGCAGGTCGCAGATTAGCAAATAGACCTAAGGCTTTACGAATCCCCAACAAGCCTGTTTCTGGTCGTAAATGCCCCGGGTTTTGATCCCATTTTGGTCCGCCAACTGCACCTAGCAATACCGCATCCGCTTCTTTACATATGCGTACTGTCTCCTCTGGTAACGGTGTCCCCTCTTCATCAATAGCACAACCACCGATTTTACCATAAGTAAACTGAAAGGTATGGCCTGTTTGTTGTGCTACTACATCTAAAACTTTCACCGCTTCCGCAACAATTTCAGCGCCAATTCCATCTCCTGGAAGAACGGCCACATTAAAGGTTTTTGTCATATCTCGATCTCTCTCTTTCGCTTCTCAACTAACTGGTACGTCCCGACCTTGATGTTTCTCTCTATTTTCCCTCTATCCGAATCGTTGGACTTTTGGCTGTAAACTGGTCATTATACTGGCTGTACGTCCAGTACTTCTCCGCGTGTTTGAATCAACTTGTTAATTGCTCGCACATAGGCGATCGCACTCGCTTCCATGACATCGGTACTTAGCCCTCTTCCTTGAGAAATTTCATCTCCCTGCTGTAGACGAACATACACTTCTCCCAGAGCATCTTTCCCATGTGTAACCGAGATAATTTTATAATCGATCAATGTGACCTCTTCACCGATCGCTCTGTCGATTGCCTTGTAGATAGAATCGACAGAACCATTGCCACAAGCGGCTTCTTCACGAATCTCACCATCTGCACGAATAATGCGTACGCTAGCTGTAGGGGTGCTTTGATTGCCATAGGAAAGCTGAATGGAATCAAGCTGATACATTTCTTCGCTATCCGCCATTTTCGCATCAATCAATGCTAAAATATCGTCGTCACTTACTTCTTTCTTTTTATCACATAGCACTTTAAATGCCTGAAAAGCCGTATCAATTTGTTCTGCTTCCAAATGATAGCCAAGCTCTGCTAGCTTATCCTTAAAGGCATGTCGCCCCGAATGCTTACCTAGTACCAATAGATTCGACTTGTACCCCACCGTTTCTGGACGGATAATTTCATAGGTTTCCGAATTTTTTAATACGCCATCTTGGTGTATACCTGATTCGTGCGCATACGCGTTTGCACCTACAATGGCCTTGTTACCAGGCACAATCATTCCCGTTAGACGACTGACCAATTGGCTAGTACGTGCAATTTCTTTCAATTGCCATTTCGTTTGAACTTGATAGAAGCTTTTCCTTGTTTCCAGTGCCATCACAACTTCTTCCAGCGAGGTATTACCTGCTCGCTCACCGATTCCATTGATAGTACCTTCCACTTGCGTTACTCCTGCTTCAATCGCTGCCAAGCTATTAGCAACCGCCATTCCCAAATCGTCATGACAATGACAGCTCAGCTTAATATTCGCCGTTTCAGGGACACGAATAATCATTTCGCGAAAAATATTTCCGTATTCCTGTGGTGTCAAATAACCAACTGTGTCAGGCAGATTAATAACATTAGCCCCAGCCTCAATAGCAGCCCTCACAACCTCTGCTAAATAAGTGATCTCCGTACGACCGGCATCTTCAGCGGAAAACTGTACGTTAGGGACGTACTTTTTCGCATGTTTGATCGCTGCCACCGCTCGCTCAATCACTTGCTCCTTTGACATGTTTAATTTATGCTCGCGATGAATCGGAGACGTAGCCAGGAACACATGAATGCACGGATTTTGAGCATCACGTAGTGCTTCATAAGCCTTATCAATATCTCCTGATACAGACCGAGCTAAGCTGACAACTGTTGCATTTTTTACTCGTTTAGCGACTTCAGCAACCGACCGAAGATCACCGGGGGAGGCGGCGGCAAAACCAGCCTCCATTCGTGAAACACCCAAACGTTCGAGTTGGAGGGCAATCTCCACCTTTTCATTCATGCTTAAATTCACTCCTGGAGATTGTTCTCCATCGCGCAATGTGGTATCAAAAATCTCGATAGTACGCATTACACTTCCTCCTCCCAGCTCTCATTTTGTTTATGACTCCATACATATACTGCGATTGCTATTTGAACTTGTATGATTTCTTAGGCTTTTACTGGAGCTTGCTCTTCTTTCTTTTCTTTTTGAATCCAAGCCATCATATTGCGTAATTTTTCACCCACTTGCTCAATACCATGCTCACTTTCCAAACGGCGACGAGCATTAAAACCTGGGCGATTAGCTTGATTTTCCAAAATCCAATTACGTGCAAATGTGCCATCCTGGATTTCAGCAAGCACTTTTTTCATCTCTTGACGTGTTTCATCTGTTACGATGCGACGACCTGTGTTGTAGTCACCGTACTCTGCTGTATCACTGATCGAGTAGCGCATACGAGCTAAACCACCTTCATACATCAAATCAACGATCAGCTTCAATTCATGCAAACATTCAAAGTAAGCAATTTCAGGCTGGTACCCTGCATCTACCAACGTATCAAATCCTGCTTTTACTAGCTCAGATACGCCACCACACAATACGGCTTGCTCACCAAACAGATCCGTTTCTGTCTCTTCACGGAACGTGGTTTCGATAACCCCCGCTTTGGTGCTACCAATTCCACTTGCATAAGCAAGAGCTGTTTCTAATGCTTTTCCGCTATGATCCTGATGAATAGCTACCAAGCTAGGTACACCGAACCCTTCTACATATACACGGCGAACGAGATGACCAGGGCTTTTCGGAGCTACCATAATGACATCTACATTGTCAGGCGCAACAATTTGACCAAAATGGATATTGAAACCATGTGAGAAAGAAAGAGTTGCTCCCGCTTTTAGATTTGGTTGAATCTCTTGTTTGTACACATTCCCCTGATGTTCATCTGGAAGTAGAATTTGAATGACATCTGCCTGACTAGTAGCATCTGCTACTGTGTACACTTCAAAACCATCATTCTCAGCTTGTTTCCACGATTTCCCTGGACGTAGACCAATGATTACTCGGTATCCACTATCACGTAGGTTTTGGGCTTGTGCATGACCTTGACTACCGTATCCAACGATCGCGATTGTTTTTCCGTATAGAGCAGCTTGATTAGCATCTTGTTCATAATAAATTTTCATCATGGGTAAATTCCTCCTAGTTTTTGGGTGTTTTATTTGTAAATTTTAAAAATTCAATTTTTATTAAAATAAATGATTAAACTTGCATTAATTCCAGACTTAAACCGCGTGCCATTGCTACGCTTCCTGTTCGTGTTAATTCTTCAATCCCATATGGAGATAGCAAAGCTAGCAGGGCGTCGATTTTTTCACTATCACCTGTTGCCTGAATAATAATGGATGTGGGACCAATATCGACAATGGAGGCACGAAATGGTTCAACAATACCAGTTAACTCCGTCCGTTGAGCTGCTTCAGCATGGACCCGAATTAAGGCAATTTCTCTTGCTACCATTGGATCCTTGCTTAGATGAGTTACTGAGATAACATCGATAAGCTTACATAATTGTTTCATCAATTGATCAAGTTGATGCTCATCTCCGTTTGTTGTAATAATCATTCGAGACAAGCCTGCTTCTTCTGTTGAACCTACAGTTATACTGTCGATATTAAAATTACGTTGACCAAAGAGAATGGCTACTCGGGTTAAAACACCGGGATGGTCGTTTACCAAAAGTGCTAATGTATGTCGTTGCATGTCACTCATCCCCCAACATCATTTGATCTAGCGTGCTTCCAGCTGCCACCATTGGGTATACATTTTCCCCAGCTGCTACTCTAAAATCAATAACCACAGGACCATTGAATTCCAATGCTTCCTTCCAGACAGACTGAGCTTCTGCTGAAGTAGTCGCCCGCATTCCTTTAATACCATAGGCTTCTGCTAATTTAACAAAATCAGGGCTACACGTTAAATCAATTGAACTATAACGCTGATCGTAGAATATCTCCTGCCATTGCCGTACCATTCCTAGACATTGATTATTTATGATAACCACTTTAACAGGAAGCTTATGTTGGGCTAAAATCGCTAGCTCCTGATTGGTCATCTGGAATCCGCCATCTCCTACAATGCTGATTACAGTACGGTCAGGATAAGCAATCTGTGCACCGATTGCGGCTGGGAAACCAAAGCCCATCGTTCCTAGACCACCGGATGAAATAAATGAACGCGGTTTTTTTACCTTGTAATATTGCGCACTCCACATCTGATGCTGACCTACATCCGTTGTCACAATTGCCTCACCATTTGTTGTTTCATAAAGCATTTCGATTACTTCTTGCGGCTTTAATTGACCATCTTTTTTATAGCTGTACGGGTGTGCTTTCTGCCATCCATGCAATTGTTTCATCCATGCACTGGTTTCGAGCGGCTTAGCTAGCAATAACGCTTTTTCTAACGTACTCTTTATGTCTCCTGCTACACATACCGCTGTTTCAACATTTTTTCCTAATTCAGCCGGATCGATATCTACATGGACAATCGTGGCGTTTGGTGCAAATTCTTTGGTGCGCCCCATCGTAATTCTGTCATCAAACCGTGCTCCTAAACCAATCACACAGTCCGCATTCATTAAAGCTTGATTAGCTGCATAATTACCATGCATGCCCGGCATACCAAGTGCTAATTCATGTGTTCCAGGAAAGTTCCCTAGTCCCATAAATGTGCTGATAACAGGGATTCGCGTCAATTCTGAAAAGGCAAGCAATTCCTGATGAGCGTTAGCAGCTAAAATGCCCCCTCCAGCCATTATAACTGGGCGTGTGGACTGATTAATCGCTGTAATAAACTGCTTCATCTCATCATCTGAGGGTACCAGAGTAGGGTGATAACCGCGAACACTAATACTCTCAAGTGCTTGAAATGGTGCTACACTATTGCAAACATCCTTGGGAATATCAATAAGTACCGGTCCTGGACGACCTGTTGTTGCAATATAAAAGGCCTCTTTTATGATGCGTGGAATATCACGGATATCACGAATAAAATAGTTATGCTTCGTTATCGGCATGGTAATTCCTGTAATGTTTGCCTCCTGAAAAGCATCTGTTCCAATCATGTTCTGTGCGACGTTACCGGTAATACAGACAAGCGGTACGGAATCCATTTGTGCCGTAGCAATGCCTGTGACTAGATTTGTAGCCCCTGGTCCTGATGTAGCAACTACTACACCAGCTTTTCCACTCGCTCTTGCGTACCCATCAGCTGCGTGAATGGCCCCCTGTTCGTGCCGTGCCAAAATATGCTTTAGACGACTGCCATAGAGTGAGTCATAAATTGGTAGAACGGCTCCTCCAGGATAACCAAAAATGTGCTCAACATCTTCTAACAACAGGCAACGTAGTAAGGTTTCTGCCCCAGTCAATTCTTCGCCAAATCTCATTTCAGGTAACATCCGCGTCTGTTCTGCGGTCTCGATCATCTTCTCTCCTCCCTATCCCTTTTATCAAAGTAAAAGTCTTTTTTTCCATAAAAAAATCCCATCACCCCGACATACGAAAGATGTCTTATTGGGGCGAAGGGATTCGCGGTACCACCCAAATTTGCTGACTCCTCGCGGAGATTCAGCCTTGGACAGGTCAGTGGTTAATCTGACTGTCAGCGCGATAACGGGCGCTAAGCGGTTACACCTACTAGACCTAAATCGTTCAGCTAACAGCTCAGAGGCGAGTAATTCATTACGTTCCTATCCGGTTCTCAGCAACCCGGACTCTCTGTGAAAGAATGAGTAATCAATCATGTCCTCATCAAAGCCATCGAAATATTCTCTCAAATCAAAATAAAGTTTAAAATGTCATGTGAATTGTCTGAAAATAATTGTTATGACTGATTATAGCCAGCCCAAAAATGCGTGTCAATGAAATCAAATTCTTTTTATTAAACTTTTTCCCGAACGATTGCTCACTAGAATTGAGCAGGCTCTTACGGCTCATAAATGAAAGCGCATACACAAATTTATGTTCACATACCTGTTTTTTTCAAAAGAATTTTTTCTGGTTATTTGTCCCTCTTACGTGTTCTTCAAAAAACGGAATCGACCAAAACCTTAACATTCCGCATTCAAAATACATATAATATTCGTTTTATTCTGGGTACCTATTCGTTCATGGTCCACTTGGTTATCTGCTGTTTCATTCTCCGTACGTCTATGTATACTACACATAAAAAAATCGCAGAGAAGCTAGTACGTCTCTGCGCATTGTCTATTTTTCTCTGTATTTATCCACTTTTTCACTCTAAATTCACATTTTTTATTTCTGTGTTCTTACAGACTATCCTTTTCATTTCACTCGTTCTCGAAGACCTTGAATTAACACTTTCGCTACTTCTGGACGTGAGAATTCTGGTGGAGGAGTAATACCGTTCCTGAGCAATTCCCGTACTTTAGTACCTGATAATGCAACGCGATGAGCTTTGTCATGTGGGCAGGTTTTCGTCGTAGCCATTCCTTGGCATGCTTGACAGAAAAAGCTATGCTCAAAAAACAAGAGCGTAATTCCCAGCTCTTCTTGGGTAAATTCTGAAAAAATATGTTGTGCATCATATGTGCCATAATAATCGCCAACGCCTGCATGATCTCGTCCAACGATAAAGTGCGTACACCCATAATTCTTTCTTACCATGGCATGAAAGACTGCTTCTCTTGGCCCCGCATAACGCATTGCTGCAGGAAATGCCCCCAAAAAAATACGATTTTTAGGATAGTATTTTTCCAGTAAGACGAAATAACTTTTCATTCTCACATGCGCAGGTATATCATCCGATTTTGTTTGACCTACTAGTGGATTTAAAAAGAGCCCATCCACAATTTCTAAAGCCGCCTTCTGGATATACTCATGGGCACGATGTACCGGATTTCTCGTTTGAAAACCTACGATGCTTTTCCAGCCCAGTTGTCTGAAAAAATCTCGTGTTTCACTTGGAGTATAATAATAATTGGCAAACAGCTCTGGTTGTGGGCGTTGGATCACCTGTATGCTTCCACCTACATAGAAAGGGGGGCGCTGATACAGCTTAGCCACTCCAGGGTGAGCTAGATCAGTCGTTTTGTATACTTGAATAGCTTCTCTCTTTTTGTCAGGTTGATAGACATCCTGTACGGTAAGTACGGCATAATTCTTACCATCCTCTCCACGCAATACCAGCTTTTCACCAATAGCTAAATTGCTAAACTCTTTAGATACTGCCAGTGTGATCGGTACCGGCCAAACTGTTCCATCAGGTAAGCGCATGTGCTCTACCACCGAATCATACTCGCTTTCTGTCAGAAAACCCTTTAGCGGAGAAAAGGCTCCTATCCCTATGCAATCAATATCAGACAAAGTCCATTCATCTACGGTAACGAAACGATAGGGAAGTAAACGTTGATTATTCTCTTCTACAAATACAGGGGATAACAACCGATTTACTAGAGCCCCACCATGAGCTAGATATTGTTCTGCCACGATTCTCTTCATCCTTTCTACGCGTTCCTCACTATACCTCACTGTAGTCTTTATGCATGTAATTATTTGTGTAAACCACACTCCGTTTTTTCAAAACCTGACCAACGCCCCGCACGAGGGTCTTCTCCGGGGAGCACCACACGAGTACAGACAGAACAACCAACGCTAGGATAATACCGGTCGTGTAGTGGATTGTAAATAACCTCATGTTTGCGGATATATGTCCATACATCCTCACTCGTCCATGCTGCTAGCGGATTACATTTTACAAGACCAAATTTCTCATCCCACTCTATCTTTTTGCTGTTGGCACGCGTTGGAGCCTGATCACGACGAATTCCTGTAATCCACGCATCATAGTTGCTCAAAATACGTTTTAGTGGCTCTACCTTCCGAATGTTACAACAGGCTGTAGGATTGCTTTTCCATAGTTCGTCTCCATACTGTGTACTCTGTTCTTCTAAGGTTAGTAACGGTGAAACCCTAATAAAAGAGGTAGAGTAATGCTCCTCAAGTCGATCGCGAGTTTCGTACGTCTCTTTAAAGTGTTTATTTGTATCCAGATAAAATACAGGCGTTTCTGGTGCCATTGTTTGCAGCATATCAATTAGCACCACATCCTCAGCCCCGAAGCTAGATGCAAGTACAATTTTGGCACCATAGATTTCTGTTGCCCAAGCGAGCAATTCTTCTGCTTCCGCATGCTCAAACCGATTGGCCAACAGTTCAATCTCATGCAATGTCAATTTGTTCATTTCTCTACCTCTCCTCCTCAGCATTCACCTACTCATCTTATGTCGCACGCTCCCTCAAGGATACTTGCCTACTCAGATTGCACAGATCACTTACACCAGAGGATAGACAAGTTCCTGAGACTTAAAACCAAGTTGTAAAGTAGGATTTATAAGCATTTGCCCTACATCATAGTCATTTATTTTTGTTGTGTCAATTCAAACTATTTTGTTTTTTCTCGTTGACCTTGTTGTATCCAGCGGTTATACTCAGTTCAAAGTATTCCGACAAAAATAATATGAATTAAGGGAGGATCATTGAAAATGAGCGATCAACAATCTCGCCCTTGGGAAGCAGATAAGAGTAAATTACATGCATTTGAACTAACAAAATTAGAACGAGATGGCTTAGATATTATCGAGATCATACGAAGACTCGGCTCAAAAGGATATCAGGCGTTTTCCGCTGACGACCTCGCCTTTTTTAAATGGGCAGGAATCTACGAACAAAAACCTAAAGGAAACGGTTTTTTTATGATGAGAGTCCGTATTCCAGGAGGGATTTTACGTGCAGATCAAGCAAGAGCTCTCGCAGACATCAGTCGGGAATACGGTCGAAATTTAGTTGATATCACAACACGACAAGCGGTGCAATTTCATTGGCTGACAACTCCTGACCTTCCAGATATATTTGATCGCTTAGAGCATGTAGGGTTATTCTCTTATGAGGCTTGCGGAGATGTTCCACGTACGATTGTCGGAAATCCACTCTCAGGTATTGACCCTTACGAACTTATGGATACCGAACCCCTTGTACAACAACTAGAAGAGCACTTTTTATTAAATCCTGAATTCTCAAACCTCCCACGAAAATATAAATTATCCATTTCAGCAAACATCTATAATACCGGACATGCAGAAATAAATGACCTCGCTTTTACTCCTGCGTCTAAAATCATAAATGGTCAAGAACAGGCTGGCTTTCATGTCTGGGTAGGCGGCGGTTTGTCTGCCAAGCCTTATCTAGCAAAGCAGTTACCTATCTTTGTTTTGCCTACAGAAGTCGTACAGGTAGCAGATGCTGTGACACGTATTTTTCGAGATTATGGGTATCGTGAGAAGAGACATCAGGCTCGTCTTAAATTTTTAATTGCTGATTGGGGTCCTGAAAAATTTACTGAGAAATTATTAGAATTGACTGGACCATTAGAAGAACGTGGAGAAGATCGGACAGTTGGCTGGAATGCAGGCTACTTTACTGGTGTTCATAAGCAAAAACAGCCAGGTTTACATTATGTAGGACTACTATTGCCTGTGGGACGACTCACTGCTGAGGATTTAGCCGAGTTGGCCGATTTAGCCGACCGTTATGGAAATGGCTCTATACGGACTACGAATTCTCAAAATATAATCCTGCCAAACATTCCCCACAAACATTTGGATTCCTTACTTGCAGAAACCTTGCTCACACGTTATTCCCCTACACCACGAACATTTATTGGGCATGCTGTTTCCTGTACGGGCAATGAATTTTGCAATTTGGCAATCGTTGAGACAAAAGCACGGATGGCTTCTATCGCTCACTGGCTAGATGAACATGTGGAAATTGATACACCAATAAGAATCCACATGATTGGATGTCCCAATTCCTGTGGTCAGCAGCAAATAGCCGATATTGGACTGCAAGGCTCTTTGGTTAAAACGGCAGAAGGAACGGTAGACGCCTATGATTTTTTCGTTGGGGGCAGTCTTGGGCCAGATGCCCAATTTAACAGTCGTCTAAAGGGGCGTGTTGTCGCAGATCGAGTAGCTCCTGTTATCGCTCAACTAGTGGAATTATTTAAAACCAATCGGGAATCTGGAGAAAAGTTCCACCAGTTCGCTCGTAGGTTCGGAACCGCCAACATCCAGGAGCATTTTACACAAATTATTGCAAGTGTAAGTGTGTAAAGAATACTAGGTTGATTTGCTAGAAAGTGGCAGTCTAACACGGCTGACTGTTTGGCAACGCTTTTGAACTCAGCAAGTAAGAAAAGAGGGGACATTCATGTTTTTATACCATGTCGAGATCGTCACAACCGAGGACAAAAGTCTGGTAGCTGCTGTTATTGCGGAAACGGAAGAGGCAGCCTTTCACACCGCTCATGCACTTACCAAGCGTCAATATCACCCAGCTCCCACGATAAAAACAAGTACCTTACTCGAAAAAAAATATGTAGAAAAAGGTAAGGGGTACGTGTTCGCTATTTCCTAACACTATAAAGAAATCCAGCTAAGTCTGATAGCATGTCAGAGAGGGGCTGGATTTCCTTATGTTCTCGTTTATTTTTTTAATCCATTGCTTAAAACCCCCTTTTATTAAAAAAGAGGGTTCCTTTCAAACCATCAAGACAGCATTTACATAGTTCTATCAATCCTACACGTTCACTTGCTCCTCTACTTTCTCCCCCGCTTTCAATCCTCTCTCTAAATCAGCCAACACGTCCGTTACATCCTCTATTCCAAGCGATAGCCTTACTAATCCATCCGTAATGCCCCGCTTTTCTCGCTCGGCTTTCGGCATAGCTGCATGTGACATCTGCGCTGGGTAGGATAAAATACTCTCTACTCCGCCAAGGCTAACTCCTACAAGAGCATATTGTACATTTTCAAATAAAGCTTTCACACGTGCTCGGCTCCCCAAGTCAAACGAAAGAACTGCTCCGTGTCCATTTGCTTGAGTCTCTTGTACTTTATGTCCAACATGGGTGGACAAACCAGTATAATAAACATTTTTGACCAAAGGATGCTCTGCTAAATGATCGGCTACAACCGCTGCGTTTCGGGTTGAAATATCCAAACGTGCCTTTAATGTTTTTAAGCCCCGCATCACTAGCCAGCTATCCTGCACGCCAAGAATGGCGCCAAATCCATTTTGAATGGCATATAATTTTTGTCCTAGTTCCTTTGTTTTCGTCACCGCCAGACCTGCTACCACATCACTATGTCCGCCGATAAACTTGGTAGCACTATGCAGTACAATATCAGCTCCTAACTCCAGTGGTCGTTGGTAGTATGGAGTCAAAAAAGTATTGTCCACGATGGTTAGTAGCCCATGACGTTTAGCAATGGCAATTACTCCTCGCAAATCAGTCACCTTTAACGTCGGATTTGAGGGTGTTTCTAAAAATATTGCCCTCGTGTTAGATTGAATCGCTGCCTTTACCAAAGGCAATTGAGTCGTATCCACAAAGGTCACTTCTATTTGCATCCGTTCGAGCACGGTTGTTAAAAAGCGAAATGTCCCACCATAGACATCTTCTGCTACTACTAAGTGATCGCCACTTGAAAATAACAGAAATACGCTGGAAATAGCAGCCATTCCTGATGAAAAAGCAAATCCCCGCTCTCCCCCTTCTAACGCGGCAATCGTTTCCTCTAACGCCTGCCGTGTGGGGTTTCCTGATCTTGCGTAATCGTAGGTACCAGGCTGGTCAATATCATATTGATGAAAAGTAGAGGCTTGGTAGATTGGGATACTTGATGCTCCCGTCACACGATCCATTCCACACGTACCATGAAGGATTTTGGTTGCAAAATTCATCGGATACACTCCTCTATTTGTAAACATTTATCCAAGGCAAATTTTAAATCAGCGATCAAATCATCAGGATGCTCAATTCCCACTGATAGGCGTAGTAATCGGTTGCAAACTCCTACCTGTTCTCGTACTTCTACTGGAATATCTGCATGTGTCTGTGTAGCCGGATAGGTGCATAAGGATTCTACACCGCCTAGACTTTCCGCAAATGAAACGATTTGTAATTGCTTTAAAAAGATAGCGACCAAAGATTGTTCCTTGATGCGAAAGGAAACCATTCCACTGTAACCACTTGCTTGCTCCGTCTGACTGTCATACCCCGGATGGGTGGGTAATCCAGGGTAAAAGACTTCTGACACCGCTGGATGAGCTTGCAAAAATTCAACGACAGCAATAGCATTTGATTGATGACGATCCATACGCAATGCCAAGGTTTTTAATCCACGCATCACCAACCAGCAATCCTGTGGACCAAGTACCGCTCCAATGGAATTATGCAAAAAACCGATCTTTTCGGTCAGCTCAGTGCCCTTCGTCACGATCAATCCAGATAGCACATCATTATGTCCAGCTAAATACTTCGTAGCACTGTGAAAGACGATATCTGCTCCTAACTCCAACGGTCGCTGATAATAGGGAGTCATAAATGTATTGTCAACAATAGACAACAATTGATAGCGTTTGGCAATATCAAGCATGCATCTCAAATCGGTGATTTGCATAAGGGGATTGGTAGGGGTTTCTATGAACAACGCTCGTGTTTGACTAGTAATAGCAGCTTCCACTAGCTCCGGCTGACACATATCAACATACATGCAAGTAACACCGTATCGTTTCATAATTTGCTCAAATAATCGATACGTCCCACCATATAGATCGAGTGAGACAACTAAATGGTCGCCATAAGAAAACAAACCCAAAATTGTCTGTATCGCTGCCATTCCTGAAGAGCAGGCAAAGCCACCGTCTCCTCCCTCTAAATTAGCGATTGCCTCCTCAAGTACCGTGCGTGTTGGATTAGCCGTCCTTGTATAATCAAATCCTGTGCTTTCACCCAACGCTGGATGTCGGTAAGCTGTTGCATGATAGATCGGAAAACTGAGCGATCCCGTTGTTTTGTCCTTCCCTACCCCAATCTGTGCCAAACGTGTGTCAATATGCATCCTGATTCCACTCCTCTATCTCGCCTTTATTTCCAAACAAAAAAGCCCTCTTTCGATGAAAGAAGGCTTTGGCTACGCAAAGAAATCCGTAAGCAAACCTTCTCATCTTTCAGAACATAAATGTCCTGCAGGAATTAGCACCATCTTGCAATTTACAAGTGGTTGCCGGGCATCAACGGGCCAGTCCCTCCGCCTCTCTGGATAAGAAGTCATGCTATTCAATTTGTGTTGATTCTAAAATTATCAGACACTTTAAACGATGTCAAGTGGTTTTCTTTCGCATCAATCAAAAAAGGCTGCCGAGTAAACTCGACAACCTTTTCTAAAAGAACGTTATTACGCGTTCAATTTGCTTTTAGCAACTGTAGCAATGTCGTTGAAAGCAGCTTTATCGTTAACAGCTAGATCAGCCAACATTTTGCGGTTTACTTCAACACCAGCTAGTTTCAAACCGTGCATTAAACGGCTGTAAGAAAGACCATTCATGCGAGCTTGTGCGTTGATACGAGTGATCCACAATTTGCGGAAGTCACGTTTTTTCTGACGACGGTCACGATACGCGTACATCAGGGACTTCATTACTTGTGCATTAGCGGATTTAAACAGACGGTGTTTAGAACCAAAGTAACCTTTGGCTAATTTCAAGATTTTCTTATGACGACGACGTGTCACAATGCCACCTTTTACTCTTGGCATAATCAATTCCTCCTGATCTGTAGCATGGCGGTCTATATAAGACGCTTATGGGGCTCATGCTAGAAAATTTTTCGTTGCGGAAAATGAGCAGAAATGAATCTTACAAGTAAGTGATCATTTGCTCAATGCGTTTTTGGTCCCCTTTAGAAACCATTCCACCTTTGCGAAGATGACGCTTCGCTTTAGTGCTCTTGTTAGCAAACAAATGGCTCGTGTAAGCAGAATCACGTTTCAAACGACCGCTTCCAGTCTTTTTGAAGCGTTTTGCTGCTCCACTGTGAGTTTTCATTTTAGGCATTGGGAAATCCTCCTGTCTCGTATCCTATTTTTCCGATTTCGGAGTTGGAGCTAAGATCATAATCATGCTACGACCTTCGATTTTTGGTTTGCGTTCAACCGTTGCTACTTGTTCACAAGCGGCTGCTACACGTTCCAGCACCTGTTGTCCGATTTCAGAGTGGGTAATTTCACGACCGCGAAAACGAATCGTACATTTCACTTTGTGTTCTTCACCCAGAAACTTTAGCACATTGCGAAGTTTCGTTTGGAAATCGTGTTCCTCAATGTTAGAGGAAAAACGAACTTCCTTCAGCTCAACAATTTTTTGGTTCTTGCGAGCTTCTTTCTCCTTTTTCGATTGCTCATACTTGAACTTACCAAAGTCCATGATACGGCAAACGGGAGGTTTTGCTGTAGGAGCTACGTTGACAAGATCTAAATCAGATTCTTGTGCAATACGTAATGCTTCTCTCAGTGGTACTACACCTAGTTGGTCACCGTTAGCACCAATTAAGCGTACTTCTCGAGCACGAATCGCCTCATTCACCAACATTTGATCCTTGCTAATGATTTGCCACCTCCATAGTCTTTCGAGAGCAAAAACGGATAATAGAAAAGCTGGTCATGCATAGTTGAAAGCTTTTCATAAGCATGTGGCGATCAATAGTCATCAACCGCCACATACATAAAAATGCGGACGCTATAGCGCCCGCATTTAATCTCACCTTTAGCAAAACAACGAATGAATCGGAGGCTTTGCATACGTTAGACCCGTCAACTGTCCAGCTAGACGTCGATTCAGGTGAGAAGCTGGGCGCTTCTGCTTCAATCTCGAAATGTGAAGTTATCACACCCAGTAATTTTACATAACAACTAGGTGTTTGTCAAGCTTTGTACCTTATTTTCTTTCTAAAATCTCGTTCTGAAGATGAGCCAATACCTCAGCAACCGGCTTACTACCTAGATCGCCTTCTCCACGTTTACGTACGGATAGAGCTCCCTCTTCCATCTCTTTTTCCCCGATAACCAGCATGTAAGGAATTTTTTGCATTTGAGCTTCGCGGATTTTGTAACCAATTTTTTCGTTACGAGAATCTAATTCGACACGAATACCTGCTTGTAGCAATTGCTTGCGTACTTCTTCTGCATAAGGAACATGCACTTCATTAATCGTCATCAAACGAGCTTGCATTGGTGCAAGCCAAGTAGGGAACGCTCCACCATAGTGCTCTACCAGGATACCGATAAAGCGATCAAGTGAACCATACATAGCACGGTGCAAGACAACCGGACGATGCTTCTCATTATCTTGACCAATGTAGCTTAGATCGAACTTTTCAGGTAATTGGAAGTCTAGCTGAATCGTTCCGCATTGGTGACTACGCTTCAGAGCATCTGTAATTTGGAAGTCAATTTTAGGACCGTAGAATGCTCCATCGCCTTCATTGATTTCATATTCCATTCCTAGCTCATCTAATACGTTTTTCAAAGAGCTTTCTGCGATATCCCACAGTTCATCAGAACCCATGGAATCCTCTGGACGAGTAGATAGCTCTACACTGTATTTAAAGCCAAATACGCTGTAGATTTTATCAATAAGTTGGATCATACCTTTGATTTCTGCCTCAATTTGATCAGGACGCACGAAGACATGTGCATCATCCTGACAGAACGTACGAACACGTAACATACCATTTAATGCTCCAGAGAACTCATGACGATGCACCTGTCCAAATTCGGAATAGCGAATTGGTAGATCGCGATAAGAATGCATCTCGTTTTTATAAATCAGCATGTGCCCTGGACAGTTCATCGGTTTAAGAGCAAAAGTTGTATTGTCTACTTCAGAGAAATACATATTCTCATGGTAGTGATCCCAGTGACCGGATTGCTCCCACAGACGTTGGTTCATCATGAATGGTGTACGAACTTCCTCGTATAGAGCTAAGTCTTGCAAACGACGGGAGAATTGCTCCAGTTCGTTGCGGATCGTCATACCGTTTGGTAGATAGAAAGGCATACCTGGTGCTTCTTCAGAGAACATGTACAAGCTTAGTTCTTTTCCCAATTTACGATGGTCACGTTTTTTCGCTTCTTCTAAGAAGTGCAAGTGTTCATCCATATCTGCTTTTTTCGGGAACGCTGTGCCATATACGCGTTGTAATACTTGGTTATCAGAGTTACCGCGCCAGTAAGCACCTGCCACACTCATCAATTTGAATGCTTTAATTACTCCAGTGGAAGGCAAATGAGGTCCACGGCATAGGTCAAAGAATTCGCCCTGATGGTACATCGTGATAACGGAACCCTCTGGTAAGTCACGAATTAATTCCAGCTTCAAATGGTCGTTTAATTCACCAAAGATGCGTAATGCTTCTTCACGACTTACTTCTTTACGCTCGATCTTCAGGTTTTCCTTGATGATCTTGTTCATTTCAGCTTCCAATTTGATTAGATCTTCAGGTGTTAAGCTAACAGGAATATCCATGTCGTAGTAAAAACCGTCTTCAATAACAGGACCAATGCCCAATTTAACATCGTTTCCAAATACGCGTTTCACTGCCTGAGCTAGCAAATGAGCTGTACTGTGACGGTATACTTCCAAGCCGTCTTTTGTATCTAGCGTTACTATTTCCACGTTTGTATCTTCATGAATAGGTGTGGTTACATCGACAACTTTTCCATTTACTTTTCCTGCTACCGCTTTTTTCTTCAAGCTGGTGCTAATGGAACCTGCGATATCTTCAATTGTTACGCCCGCTTCGTACTCACGAATAGAGCCGTCTGGCAGAGTTACTTTTACTTGCGCCATTTTCATAACTTCCCTTCCGTATGTGTATCATCACCCAAGTAAACTTGGGCCTGTGAAAAATAAAAAAACGCTCAATCCCAAAAGGGACGAGCGCTATTTTCTCGTGGTACCACCCTAGTTCAGACTTATCCCCTGTTGCTTAGGATAAATCCCTCTACGTAAACGATAACGGTTTCACACCGGCTGACCGATACTAGGCAAAACGCCGTTCCCAGTCGCTACTCGAAGGTGGTAAATCATTGTTCGCTGCGTGGTGAGCTTTCAGCCAGGGCTCTCCTCTCTATAACGCTAAAACAAGATTCTTGTCCTTCTCACTGTATTTGACTCTTATTACTTATGTATTATAGTGACTGGAGAATTGGAAGTCAAGATTTCCAGGAGTCGTTAAACAATGAGCACAACTCACACACGCTAATACACGATCTCCAAATACAGCTCGCATAGTCTGCATCAAGACGTTACTATCTTCCACCCCATGAATAACAATCTTTTCTGGAGCAAGCGCAATTAATGCACTCATAATATAATCCTCTTGTCGATCCGGTCTAAATCCCAAAATGGTATCTAATTGACTCAGGTCTATTTTGGCATCGTCTTGATCGTACATGATAAATTCTTGCGTCTCTCGCAACACGACATGAACAAGTGGATAACGATGCTCCTGTTTGGATACAAAGAAGCGCAGTAATTCGACAAACTCTTGATATTCCTTGTCCTGTTGATATTGCTGCAACCCCATTTCAAAGGCCTTGTCCAACAGGATACGGTAGTTTTTCAAGCGGAATTTCACAAAACCTTCCAAATATAGGTGCGGTTCATCCTCCATATATTGCAAAACCTGTTCGTAAATTGCCGCTTTGCGTGTTGAACGATTCATATTTTCACGCACTTCATCTAACTCATGGAACACAAATTGAATATAAGGATAGATTTCGTCAAACTTATGAATAAGTGCCCCTCGTTCTTTTCGCTTTAAAAAGGTGCGCAACAACTCTACTTCCATAACCTGCACAGTCCATTCAGTAACCAGTAAAGCAACAAAGGAAGCCATGTATTCCAAAGTCTCACAGGTATACTCTTCCCGTGACCAACTAACAAAGCGAAATTGCGTATGACTTTCATTCTCCTCTACTCGGCATTCGATGCGAACAGGGGATGTGTCTATCTTCTCCTGCATGCTTTGGAGAATATGGCAGAACCGCTCAATGTAATGTTGATTTGTTGTGTGTAGGAATACGGATACTGTTTGCACGTGGTTCACCCCCACCCGTTTATACAATCAGTATATGCCCAAGCCTTGGCGATATACTTTTAAACCATTGGAAAAACCATCAAACGAACGCTACGTTCATCTGACGGTTTTATCGAGTAAAAAGGGTGCTAGCAAACTGCATTTATTTTATTTTTGTTACTCAGGAAAGTCTCAGGCTTTGTTTAGTTAGCCATCTTATATTGTTCATTGGTCAATTCCCAATTACCTTTCAAGCCACTGGTAATATAAACATTTTTGTCTTTTGTGATAAAGATCGCCTCTACATTTGGCAGGCTTTCCATAAAAGGCATACCTTTTTCAAGCCCTAATGCGAAACCGGTTGTAGACAGTGCATCCGCATCAGCCGATTCATTCGTAATGATGCTAACACTAAACAAATTATTTTCCACAGGATATCCTGTATCTGGATTTAATATATGATGATAATGCTTACCATTCTCCTCAAAATAACGCTCATAAATCCCTGACGTAACTACTGTCTTATTTGTAACTTTCAGCTTTCCTAATTGATTACCGCGGTTACGATCTGGATCTTGAATACCAATAATCCAGTCATTTCCATTCGGTTTCTTACCTAGTGCCAAAATATTTCCACCTAAATCAATAATGGCACTGTTAAAGCCTTTTTCCGTTAAATAGACAGCAATTTGGTCAGCAGCATATCCTTTGCCTATCCCGCCTAAATCAATCGCCATGTTTGGCTGCTTCAAAAACACCGTTCTCTTAGCATCATCTAAGACAATTTGATGGTAATCAATCACCTGTAAGGCTTCTGTAAGCTTTTCTTCGGATGGTACCTTAGCATTATCTTGCCCAATATTCCATAAGCTCACTAATGGACCAATCGCTGGGTCAAACCGACCTTCTGATAACTTTGCAAATTGTATCGATTTTTTGATTACTTCATACGTTTCTCGAGATACAGGCACCGCTTGCTTGCCCGCTTGTTCATTGATTCGATAGACCTCACTGCCTTGCAGGGTACGACTTAAATGGGATTCAATTTCTTTCATACGGGCTTCCAGCTCTTTAAAATGCTTGTCTGTCATTCGGTCATCATATACACGTACGGTCACAATCGTGTCATAGATAAAGAAGCTTTCAGACTGTGGTTGAATCGCCGTTTTCACACTTTCTTCATGAGTTTTAGAGACACAGCCATTTAATATGAGACTCAATAGCAAAAAAAACAGAAGCGAAAATTTGTGGTTCATGTTGCCAGTCCTCCGCTGTTTTTTTCCCGTCTCAGGCCAAAAATAAGGTCACAACGGGAGTTTTACCCGCTCTTATCCAAAGAACCACCCTTGTAGGCTTAGACTTTCGGACAAAAGTGAACGTGGCGCATTATACCACTAGAAAATTATTTTGGAAAGGAAGAGCGTCACACCTCCATATTTCAGATCGTGTATAATACGTATTGACATTGCATTATTTGTAAATCAGAAAAAATGATAACAGGAGAAAAAAACATGAAACGAGCAGATTTTATTTTAATTGGCATCGTACTCGTCGTGGCTCTAGCTTTTCTTGTGCCTCGTTACTATAGTGCAGATACAAGTGAAAATTTGCACAATGTCCATAAAGTAGCAAAAATTACCGTTAATAACCAATTATACAAGACCATTGAACTTACCAAAGAAGAACAAACAATCAAGGTTGATACCGAGCATGGCCAAAATATCCTCAAGGTACATGACTATGGCATAGAAATGGTTGAAGCTGATTGCGACGATAAGGTTTGTCTATCCTTTGGGTTTATCACCGATCCTAGTCAAACCATCGTTTGCTTGCCTCATCGCGTATTGGTGGAAATCGTTTCAGACGAAGGAGCTGACGTAGATGGCCTTGCCCAATAATTCTTCACAGCTGGAAACGCAATCACAGGTATTGAAAAAAGTAGTGATTATCGCCATCTTTGCCGCCGTATCTGTGGTACTTGGATTAATCGAATCAACTCTTCCCATTAACTTGCAATTACCTGGGGCCAAGCTTGGACTAGCCAACATCATGGTACTAGCCTGCCTATATTTTTTATCTGGTAAGGACGCCTTTACCCTTGTCATCTTAAAAACCTTGCTAACAGCCATGATTTTAGGTACGTTCTCCAGTTTTTTATTTAGTTTTTTTGGCGCTTTGTTTAGTTTCATCGTTATGTTCGGACTAATGAAGCTAACCGGAAAATCCTTTAGTTTAATCGGGATTAGTATTCTAGGTGGCGTAGCACATAACATTGGGCAATTAACTGCAGCTGTACTTATTTTTCAGACAAGCAAAATTTTTTACTATCTACCAGCCTTGCTGATAACAGGAATTCTTACCGGAATCTTTATTGGCATTGCGGTACGTTATCTTGTACGTTCCCTATCCAAGATGACTTTATTTCAACCTTTCGTTTCAGTCGACTAAGCCCAAGTACTTAGAAAGCAGGTGAAGGCGATGTCTCAGCGACCATTGATTCAGCTTGATTCGGTCTCTTTTCAATTTCCAAATCAGCCCCCTCTTCTCACGGATATTTCTTTTGAGATCAATCAAGGGGAACGCATCGCCATCGTAGGTCACAATGGGTGCGGAAAATCCACTCTAGTTAAATTGTTGAATGGTCTGCTTCGACATATACAAGGAGACATTTGCGTGGCAGGTCAAGTGTTGTTGGATGACAGCTTGCCGATTATCCGCAAGCAGATTGGCATGGTTTTTCAAAATCCTGAAAATCAATTTGTTGGAACAACCGTTGCTGATGATATCCTGTTTGGCCTTGAAAATATGTGTTTGGAACGATCTGTCATGCATGATAGATTGACCCACTATGCTACAAAATTACATATTACGAATTTTTTACATAAACATCCTGATGAACTGTCTGGGGGACAAAAACAACGAGTGGCAATCGCCTCCGTACTCGCCATGCAGCCAAGTATCATCATTTTTGACGAGGCAACCTCCATGCTTGATGAAACAGCGAAAAACGAGATAGGAAAACTAATTGATGGGTTACATTTGGAAGGCGCTTACACAAGCTTGTCCATTACCCATGACGCAGAAGAAATCTTAGCGGCTGATCGAGTGATAGCTCTATCTGGAGGTAAATTACTGGCTGATACTACTCCATCTGAACTGTTTTCCCGTCCAGATTGGGTTGCTGCTTGCCATCTTCATCTGCCTTTTACCTTGGCAGTTAGTCAGATGGTTCATGATTTACATCCAGAAATACCTGTTCATTCAGACGAACAAGATTTGATGGAGGACTTATGGCGATTCACTTTCAAGAAGTAACCTACTCGTATCAATTTGGCCATTTGTTTCAAGAAACTGCTTTGGACAATATCAATGTAGGGTTTACTACAGGCTCGTTTACAGCCATTATCGGGCCGAGCGGCTGTGGAAAATCAACCTTATTACAGCATATGAATGGCATTTTATTACCCACAAAGGGTCAAGTTCATGTTCTCGATCATGTCATCACACCTCACCATTCAAAAAAGGGGATTCGCCAGCTTCGACAGCGGGTTGGACTTATTTTTCAATTTCCAGAGCATCAAATGTTTGCTGATACGGTGGAGCATGAGATTGCGTTTGGTCCGAAAAACTATGGTGCTTCACCCGCGCAAGCGAAAGAATTAGCCCTCAAAGCTCTACAACAAGTGAAATTAGATGCAGACCTTTTAGATAAGAACCCTTTTCAATTAAGCGGTGGTCAAATGCGCAAAGTAGCAATCGCTTCAATACTCGCTATGGACCCAGACATCCTCGTGTTAGATGAACCAACCGCTACCTTGGATTGTAAAAGCCGGCACGAGCTTCTACAGCTTTTACATCATTTGTGTAAACAGGAACAAAAGACAGTTCTCATGGTAACTCATCGGTTGGAGGAAGTCCTGCCTTACTGCGATCAGGTGGTCATTATGCAGAAAGGTAAGGTTGCCTTTCAAGGTGGAGTACATGAGCTGAGTGAGCAAAGAGAAATTTGGGCTACACTCGGGATTACTGTCCCCGCTCAGCTTCGATTCCAGCAGGCTTTTCGTCGGAGATTTCCCACTCTCCCTCTTCCTACAGATCAATCTGTACAGGGCTGGGCCAGATATCTCGGAGAACTGAAAATACATCTGAACAAATCCGAGAAACAGCAAGCAGGTGATCACCCATGTTAAACAAAGTGATGTTTGGACGCTACATTGACACAAATAGCTGGTTGCATCACTTAGACCCGCGTTCCAAATTACTTGGGATGTTCCTGTTTGTTCTATTAATTATGTTGACCCATTCCTTACTTGCATGCGTTGTTGTCTTTTTAGTTGCTACGGGCATCATGGCGAGTAGTCGAATCCCTTTTTCTTTCTTCGTGAAAGCCGTTAAACCATTACGTTTTCTTATTCTATTCTTATTTCTGTTTCAGCTTTTCTTTATAAATGAAGGGCACTCCTTGCTATCCATTGGCCCATTTTCTTTTTATTCAGAAGGAGTACGCCTTGCCTGTTTAACAGCTTGGCGCATGATCCTATTACTCTCATTCACCTCTTTGTTAACCTTTACAACCAAGCCTTTATCACTAGCAAAAGGGGTAGAAGGAATTTTACAGCCATTCCGTTTTACTGGCATCTCACCTGAAAAACTAGGGCTAATGATCAGCATTTCCCTACGTTTCATTCCAACTATTTTTGAAGAAACGCAGAAAATCACGAAAGCCCAAGCTTCCCGTGGTGCCGATTTGGCTGACTTACCCTGGCGTGAAAAAGGCAAAATGCTGTTGTCACTGTTAGTTCCAGTAACCGTAAGCGCATTTCGGAGAGCAGAAGACCTGGTATATTCCATGGAAGCTCGTGGCTATGTACTAGGCGCACCTCGAACTCCGTATGAAACGTTGAAGTGGAAACGCAATGATTCGATCTTTTTAGGTTTGTTGCTTGCAATAAATATCCTTGTAGGATTCATTTTAAATGATTGTGGAGGTCTTACCTATGGCTCGATATTTTAATGGAAAAGAAATTGAATTATTAGCACCTGCTGGAACATTTGAGATTTTTACAACTATCGTAGAGACCAATTGCGATGCGATATATTGCGGTGGGCCCGTTCTTAATATGCGGATGATGCGTAAAGGCTATAACCTGACCCATGAGGAATTGGAGCAAGCCATCCAAATCGCTCATGAAAAAGATAAGCGAGTTTATATTACGGTAAATAATTTATTTGACGAAGCCGATGTGGAAGAAGCGAAAACCTACCTACGCTTTTTAGATAGCATTCGTCCAGATGCTCTCATTGTTCAGGACATGGCGATTTTCCCATTGATTCAAGAGCAAAAACTAACAGTACCTCTTCACTCCTCTGTCATGATGAACGTGCACAATTTAGAAATGATTGAAGCCTTACAAACATTGGGTGTAACACGTGTAGTTGCATCTCGTGAAATGGATCTACAAACAGCAAAACAGCTACAAGCCTTGACTAAGATGGAGTTTGAATACTTTGTTCATGGTGACATGTGCACGGTACACGGTGCGAACTGCTTATATAGCTCGATGTTATTTGGTAACAGCAGTAACCGTGGACGGTGTATGAAACCTTGCCGTTGGGACTATCGCGTGAAGAAGGACGGGTATGTCTTCCCAACCGAATATCCTCTAGCAGCTAAGGATATGTACATGTACGAGCATATTCCAGAGTTAATTGAGTCTGGAATTACCTCATTTAAAATTGAAGGTCGTATGCGTGACAAAGAATTCCTAGTTACGCTGATCAATAGCTACGGTGATGCAATTGACCGTTATATGCAAGATCCTATCGGGTTTGATCGTTGTAAAGATCGACAAGCCTTATTGGAAAATCGTAAACGCGACTTTAGTACAGGATATGCCTTTGGTAAGCCTGGACTTGACTATATTAATCGACGTTACGAGGGTACGGGTAAATTTTATAGTACAGGTAAAGTCTTTAGTACACCAACAGAAGAACGCGATATTCGTGAACAACGTATAGAAGACTTACAAAACACTTTCCAAGAACATCAGCACACTTCTAGCGCTAAAACAAAAGGTGAGCTATGTGTACGAGTTAATAATCAGGAGCAAGCTGAACTGGCGATCGCAGAGGGAGTAGAACACATCTATTTAGCCGGCGATGTATTCTTGCCTGATCTGCCATTTACCAAGGAACAGATAAAACACCTTGTAGCCATGAAAGGAGACAGCAGGATTTACTTGGGGATGCCACGCATGATGTTTGGGCTGCAATTTGATCAATACAATCATTTCTTATCTACATTGGACGTAGAAATAGACGGGCTGGTAGCTACGAATATTGGAGCTATGTACAAATTTAAGCAATATGGCCTGCCAATGATTGGCGATTTATCACTAAACTTGTATAACCACAAAGCGATTGAGCTCTATCAACAATTCGGGATGACACGCGCTTTCGCATCCGTGGAGCTGAAGCAGAAAAATCTAGTTGAGTTCATTCAGCATTCTCCATTACCTACTGAAGTATTAGTACATGGCTCTCCTGTTGTGATGTACCTAGAGCACGACCTGTATGCAAATACCCGTGTGATGGAACCAATCGCCGAAGAAGATAACAAGTATGTGGATAACAAATATCTAGTTTTATTAACGGATAAAGGCGAAAATCCTGTGTATTGCGATCAATTTGGACGAAATCATTTGACCACAGCGAAGGAGCTTTGTCTCCTACCATTAGTAAAAGACTTGCTGGCTGTTGGTGTTAGCCACTTCCGTATTGAGGGAGCTATCTATACGACCGAGCAATTACGAACCATTATCCGTATGTATCAGAAAGCCCTGCAAGAGCCTGAACGTTCTATAGAGCTTTATGAGAAGGCAGTTCCTGTCCATGCAGGGTATACCCTGGGCACATTATCCTTTGACTAAACTATTTTTTAAAAGGAGCAAGGTAGATATGACTTCTTACTTAGGGCCAACTGGCATTTTAGATAAGCGCAAAGAATATTTTTATCCGTGCACAGCTCATTTCTATAAAAACCCTCCACAGCTTGTGCGAGGTGATATGCAATATTTGTATGACAACACCGGTAAAGCGTATACAGACTTTTTCTCTGGCGTGTCCGTAATAGCATGCGGGCATTGCAATCCAGCGATTACAGCGGCAACGATCAAGCAATTGGAAACGCTGCAACATACTTGCACAATCTATTTAACAGAACCAAATGTGCAATTGGCTGAAAAAATGGCTGATATACTGCCTGGAAATTTGAAACGAACCTTCTTTGTAAATAGTGGTTCGGAAGCAAATGAAGCTGCCTTGACACTTGCTCGTCTTGCTACCGGTAAAAAGGAATTTATCGCGTTTGAATATGGTTTACATGGTCGGACCTTCTTGACCATGAGCGTAACAGGCATTCCAATGTGGCGTTCTGACAACTTTTTAGAAGAAGGGGTCAGTTTCATTCCACGTCCTTACGACCCTGACTTGAATGAACAAGAAGCAGTAGAACGCTCCCTATCAGCCCTACGAAAAGTACTTGAGGAAAAAGGCGATCGCATCGCTGCTATGATAGTAGAACCAATGCAAGGCAATGGTGGTATTGTTCCTGCACCGCTCTCTTACTTCAAAGAGGCAAAGAAGCTATTAGAGCAGCATCATGTCCTATTGATCGCAGATGAGATTCAGACTGGGTTTGGACGTACAGGAAAAATGTTTGCCATTGATCATTACGGCATTGTTCCAGATATCATGACTATGGCAAAAGCATTAGGTAATGGCGTTCCAATTGCCGCTTTTGCTACAACTGACGAAATTGCTACACATTATAACCGCCCTTCTGCTTCTACACTTGGAGGTAATCCTGTTTCGTCTATGACGGCTCTCGCTGTCCTCTCCTATATTGAGAGCGAACAACTAACAGCTCGTGCAGAACAGCTCGGTAAGCAGCTAAAAGAAGGATTGCTTTCGCTTCAGACCATTTATCCAGCTATTTCGGATGTGCGCGGTCTTGGCTTGATGATCGGTATGGAGCTTTATGCGAATGAGCCAAAGAAAGCAGTTCCTCTTGTTGATACCATTTTAGAAGAAATGAAAGATCGTGGTTTTATCATTGGAAAGAATGGTGTTAATCGCAACGTAATCGCCTTCCAGCCCCCACTCGTCATCACTTGGCAAGATCTAACAAACATGCTGGAGGCACTAGCAGACACTTTCAAACAACTACTCTAATATCCGACTTGCAGGAGGAGCATACTGTGGCATACGATAATTTACGAGCGTTTATGAAAGACTTACAGGATCAGGGTGAACTTCACACAATTGATATTGAAGTGGACAGTTATTTAGAAATTACGGAGATTACTGATCGTATTTCCAAACAATATGGTAAGGCTTTGTTGTTCACCAACGTAAAAAATTCCCCTTACCCAGTGCTCATTAATAGCATGGGGACAGATAAACGCATGAGCATGGCTTTAGGTGTACAAGACTACGATCAAGTCGCAGAAGAAATGCAAAATTTTATGGATTTAGCGAATTATAAAGGCTTATGGAATCAGCTTAAAATGGCCCCAGACCTATACAAGCTATCCAAGATTTTTCCCAAAAAAGTAGCATCTGCTCCCTGCCAGGAGGTCATAGAAGAACCTGATTTAACACAGCTTCCTGTACTGCATTGCTGGCCAAAGGATGCGGGTCCATTCGTTACCCTGCCATTGGTGATCACCAAAGATCCTGAAACAGGACAACAAAATATGGGGATGTACCGTCTTCAAGTTTACGATAAAAAAACGACAGGCATGCATTGGCATATGCACAAGGACGGTAAGGAAATCTACGAAAAATATCGGAAATTAGGATATAAACGCATGCCTGTATCAGTCGCACTCGGTGGTGACCCGTCATTAATCTATTCTGCCACGGCTCCTTTGCCAAAAATGATTGATGAAATGCTGTTTGCTGGCTATCTACGTAAGAAACCGATCGAGGTTGTGAAATGCGTAACAAATGAATTATATGTTCCTGCTGAGGCTGAATTTATTTTGGAAGGCTATGTGGAATTAGATGAATTGCGTTTGGAAGGTCCCTTTGGCGATCACACAGGCTACTATTCGCTAGCTGACATGTACCCAGTCTTCCATGTAGAGAAGGTGACACGCCGTACGTCGCCGATCTATCCCACCACAATTGTAGGTCAACCACCAATGGAAGATTGCTATATTGGAAAAGCTACAGAGCGTGTTTTTTTGCCACTAATGAAATTGATGCTACCAGAAATCGTAGATATGCATTTACCATTTGAGGGAGTGTTCCATAACTGTGCCATTGTTTCCATAAAAAAAGCCTTTCCGAAACACGCTCAAAAGGTCATGTATGGTTTGTGGGGCATGGGACAGATGATGTATACCAAAATGATTATTATTGTAGATGAAAACGTGAGTCCTCACGACGTTTCGAAAGTAATGTGGAAAGTATTTAACAATATTGATCCGAAAAGAGACCTTGTCATAACCGAAGGCCCTCTGGATGCGTTGGATCACTCTTCTCCGACCGCTTACTTTGGTCACCGACTTGGTATCGACGCTACTAAGAAATGGCCAAGTGAGGGTCATACACGTGAATGGCCCGACGATATAGAGATGTCTGATGAGGTTAAGAGCATGGTCGATGCGAAATGGAGGGAGTATGGTTTTGAAAACGATCCTTCATAAAACCCGCATGTTCGGGGAACTCGTTATGTTTTCCCACACATTGTTCTCGCTCCCCTTTGCCATTATTGCAATGGTTTGGGCAGCCGGGGGACTTGCTTCCTCTCATGTACTAATCTGGTCATTGGTGGCATTAGTAGCAGCTCGTAATGGTGCTAATGCCTTTAATCGTCTCGTGGATCGAGAATTTGATGGCAAAAATCCACGAACAAGCAATCGCCATCTACCACAACGCTTGTTACATGAAAAAGAAGTCGTTGCTTTTATTATCATAAACTATACAGTCTTTATTTTTGCTTCCTATATGTTAAATCCGTTGTGTCTGATCCTGTCGCCAGTAGCAATTTTGCTGATCTCTTCTTATTCTTATACGAAACGCTTTACATGGTTGAGCCACTTGTATTTAGGCTTTACTATCGCTTCTGCTCCCATTGGAGCCTGGTTTGCTGTAACCGGGGAGTTTGCATTTGTACCATTTGTACTTGGAACTATTGTGATGCTATGGATTGCTGGCTTTGACATCATTTATGCTACACAAGATATTGAATTTGATCGCAAGGAAGGACTATGGTCTATCCCCAGTTATTTTGGACTGCAAATGGCGCTTTGGATCGCACGAGGCTTACATTTCATCATGATTCTGTTGCTGTTATTCCTATATTTCTATCAGGATCTGGGCTTCGTTTACCTAGTTGGATTAACAATCTCAACCGTGTTGCTTCTAGCAGAACATAAAATTATCAAGCCTGCTAATCGAAGCTTAATGAAAGTGGCCTCCTATAAGCTGAATCAAGTGATTAGTATGGTTATTTTGACCTGCACCCTAGTTGATTTCTTCTTAATGAGCTAATCTATCAAAAACTCTCAGGGGAATTGTGATACTCTTTTCAAATGTACGTGTAGGAAAGAGAAAAACTCACTGATCCCCAGAGAGTTTTTACTTGTAACTGTTCTCTACTCCCCTACCTCTCCTATCTCCTCTCTATTTAAAGCCTCAGGATAATATCGCTTTATAACACGAACAACTTTCCCTGATCTAATGGTCAGTAGCAACAAAAAAACCATAGATGATTCACAGCAATAATGAAGTCCACCAAACCTCACATTACCTAGAAAAGAATCAGCCATGGATAATCGTATTGTTACCTGAACCTCGCAACCTAATAAATTAACTACATTCGTTAATAGTAGCTCAATTATATTTTTAGTCTTCACATTTTTCGTTTCCCAAAATACGTAATAAGCACACCCAAATCCTTATGTGCTGGAAACTCAGTTAATTCCTCGACAATTTTCATCGCGTTTTGCAAATACTCCTCTGCTAGTTGGTCTGCTCTATCTAAAATATCGCTATTGCGAATTAGCTGCACCACACTTTGAATTTCTCTGGGTGTAGAATACTCATGTATCTGGCGCACGGACACGCTCAGACGCTCATCCTGCAACGCATACATAACTGGTAACGTAATATTACCGTTAGCTAAATCGCTACCTGCTGGCTTTCCTAGCGCTTCTGATGTCCCTGTAAAATCTAGCACATCATCACGAATCTGAAAGGCCATACCCAAATAATCTCCGAATTGCGCCAATTTAGCCGTTACCTCTGGGGTCGCACGTCCTAGCTTTGCTCCGACTTCTAAACAGGTTGACATCAATACAGCTGTTTTATTACGCGTTTTGCTTAAATAGGTATCCATTGATAAATCAAAATTAAACCGGTTTGCCATCTGCTGATATTCACCTAAACAAAGTCGCGAGGTTAATAGACCTGTAATCTCTTCCCGATATGGATTTCTGTCATCCTCCATTTTGCTCAACAACTCAGCCACTCTCGCCATCATATAATTAGCCGTATGGATAGCTGTGGGTATGTCAGTAAGCACATGCAATGTTGGTTTTCCACGTCGAGTATCCGCTTGATCAATCACATCATCATGTATTAAAGAAGCAACATGTATAAATTCTGTTACAGCCGCCATTTGTAATACTTTTTTCGGGTCTGCCATTCTGCCAAATCGGCTACCGACCATTACCATCATCGGGCGTAGTCGTTTCCCCCCTGCTAAAATCATATGACGTATATTACTAGCAATTGTTGATAGCATCGGTAAACTCATATCCGTACGAACAATGCGTAACATCTCTTTGTCCATAATGTCTAGGTCAATGTGTAACTGGTCAGCTAACTTCATAAGTCACCTGCTGGTCTGTTTTTGCCAGAAATTTTTCTATACGTTGAAAGAGAATACGTTCTATTGATTTTCCTTGGATTAAACGAATTTGAATTTGCTTTAAAATAGGAGCCAAAAAATTCACTAATTCCTTTTCTCCATGCTTACATGCATATTCATAATAAAAGCTTTGCAGATAATCACCATCTAAAATATCCTTTGTCAAAAAAGGATTTTCGAATGTCAGCTTTTTATGCTTACGAAAAGCAGCCTGCAACAGGACATAGCACCCAAATATATGTTCTTTGCGTGCAGATGAAAGCTCAAATGAATCAAGCAGATGTCTCATCTCCTCCAACAGCCGCCTATCTACGTCAAGCGTGATACAAGCTTGTGGTGACATTTGCTTCTCTAGCTTCTGCAATGATTCCCGAATTCCATTCATCTCTCTCATCCCCTACTCACGCTCTTCTTTCTATACACTTCTATTTCATAGCCTTTATGTGGAAAGAAGGGGAATGTACAATTCACAGCACATTCCCCCATTCCATGTTCTAGCTATCTTGTTATACAATTAGTCCACGTATAAATACCAACGTTTGACGAACGGGATTTTTTTCCACACTTTTTTTAATTGTGGTAATACATAGTAGTCCAGACCCAATGTGCTTCCAGAACCACCAATGAGAGCAATACCTCCTCCAAGGTACCAAAGCATCTCATATGGAGCCATACCGGAAGACCAGATCATCAGACCCATACCAACTGTAGCGATGGAAGAGACAGCTGTAAATAGCCCGATGATCAACAATACACCAAATATAACTTCAGCAAAAACCATCATCGTTTGGAACACAGAGGCCAATGCTGTATAGCTTCCATCTGCATTGTAGAAGAACATATCCATTGAACCTTTTACCATGCTATCAATAAAACCAGGGACTGGAAGTGCTTGTACCGCTTCCTTCGCTGTAGCAACAGCTGAAGCTGCCGAAGATGTGTCTACGGTTTGCGCTACATCTTGTACGGCTTGTGAAGCAGACGTAATTCCGTCAACCGCTTTTGGAGATGGCGGTATTAAGAAAATATTGGTTGGGTCCTTTAACACTTTGTCCATTTTCGCTAAACCCTCTGACAACCACATAGAGCCGACTAAAACACGTAAAGGTACCAACCAGAAATTAGGTGATCTCTTGCTAAAATGTCCACCTAAGAAACTGCGTCTATTATTAACATGGAAAATTTCATGCATGAGATAAGACCAAACTTTATTAAATCCACAGATTTGAACGAGATATACCATGTTGATAAAGTGCTTAACAAACATCGCCATGAAACCGCTCATTAAGAACATTTTCCCTGGCACACCTACACTAGCTACACCATAGCGGCTACCGATACATACCATACAGCCATGGAACGTTGGCTTGTAGGACTTGTGCGTACCACCTTTCACATCTACATAGATGTTATGGGCAACGATTGGAGCTGAATGCTCAGCATTCTCAACCATTTGTGGTACAGGGCGCTCTTCACCTTCTGGAATAAAGAAAATGTTATCCCCTACAACATATACATTGTTATGCTCAGGGCTCTGTAGCTTATCGTTAACCACGATACGCTTGCGACCCTTTTGTTCTAATTCAACATTTTCTAATAGGTCAGAACCTTCTACACCTGCTGTCCAGACAACTGTTTTAGAACGAAGCAATCCTCTCTCGCCCAATTCAACTCCGTCTGGGGAAACACCAGTAATTTTACTGTTTGTAATAATGTTGATGTTTAATTTATGTAAATGTCTCTCTGCCTTCTGAATTAGCTTATCAGGCAGAATGGGTAAGATTTTTGGCGCCATATCAGCAACGTGTAATTGTACTTCAGATGGCTCTATTGCGTAGGTTTTGCACAATTCATCACGGAATTCCGCCAATTCCCCTACCATCTCAATTCCTGTAAAACCAGCACCTACTACCACAAAGCTCAACATATCCTGACGCTTTTGCTTGTTGGTTTCTTTTGAAGCTTTAATAAACATACTGCGAATTTGCTCACGTAGGTTAACAGCATCTTCAAAGGACCAAAGGGAAAACGCATTCTCTTCTGCACCAGGGATTCCAAAGAAGGATGGCTTACAGCCTGTTCCCATTACTAGGTAATCATATTCGTAGGTGCTGTTCTCGGACACTAATTTTTTGCTGGCAAAGTCGATTGTGGAAATTTCATCAAGCACCACATCCACGTTACGTTTTGCAAAAATCTTTTTCAAGTCAACTTTTATGGAGTCCTCTTCTACGCGATTAGCAGCTACTTCATGTAATTCGGTTAGAAGAGTATGGAACGGCTTACGGTCTATTAATGTGATTTGTACGTCAGTATCTTTTTTAAATTTGTTTGCCAGCTTTTTCGCCGTCAAAACACCACCGTAACCTCCGCCTAGTACAATTATTTTTTTCATAACATGTCCTCTCATTTCCATAGATAATTACCCTTTGACGAGTTTACCTGCAACGGCAATCCCCTTTTGTATAATTACCTTACTTTTTCGCGTCTTTTAGAGCCTCTTCAGCCAATTTCACGAAATCGTTCACCTTAATGGAAACGCCAGAAACTGCATCTGTTTTGCCCTCATTATCCACTGTAATAGCAGCTGGGTCTTGTTTTTCAATTAGGGCTTGTTCTACTTTTGCTGCTTGCTCATGCCATTCAGCCTGAGCTTTTGCTTTTTCTTTCATGCCATACTTGCCTTCTTTAGACTGCGTTTTCTTGTCTGCCTCACCTTTTTCATTGATCGCATTCCAATTGGCAGCAACAATTTTGCCGTTTAACACAGTAAAGTCAGCAGTATATTTCCAATCTTTTTCAAATTCTGGCTGTTCTGCATGGTATGCGCCGTCTTTATAAGGACCAGGTTGTTGTGGACCTGCAGCTAATGCTTCCGTTACCAAAGCAGCAAAATCATTCACCTTAATAGATACACCGGAAACTGCATCTGTTTTGCCCTCGTTATCCATTGTAATAGCAGCTGGGTCTTGTTTTTCTATCAAGAATTTTTCTACTTTTTCAGCTTGCTCATGCCACTCAGCTTGGGCTTTTGCTTTTTCCTTCATGCCATATTTGCCATCTTTAGAAAATGTTTTTTTATCCGGTCCCGCATCCTTACTGATCCCAGTCCAGTTCACATTCGTAATTTTTCCATCTTTTACATCTAGGACAACAGCGGAGTTCCAATCAGCATCAGCATTTTTTTGTTGCGCATAATACACGCCATCCGCCATTTTTTTGTCCGTTGCATTAGCTGGGGTAGCTGTTTCTGTTTTCTTTTCAGGAGCAGGTTGTGAAGCAGCACCGCATCCTGCTAGCATAGAAACCGCTAATACACTTGCCATCATAAGTGAAAGTTTTTTCATTTTCTTTCTCCTCCCTTTTTCTCCACACGCATGTGAAAAAAAACACAAATATCATTACGCCATCATTCTAACATTCCTAACTAAATAATCAAGACCTTTTATTTCCATTTTTATGTTAAATTAGGTTAAAAAACGGGGCTTTTTTTGACAATCTGGAGAACGATTTTGTTTATTCTAATCTACGAGATAAATGAATGAAAAATATGAATATTCCTAGCATGAAAACGCTTTAAAATGTCATACAATCTTCATACAAAACAAAAAACCCGTCCTGTAAAAGACGGGTTTTCTCTATCATTTTCTATCAATCAAGTAGACGACTAACCATCAATAACCAGCTTCGTTATATTCATCTACACTTATTAATTTTGCATAACAAAATCCGTCTGTGCCCATTCCCCCTCCTGAAACACATGTAGCGTTTCATAGGCGGTATTACGCTGAGCTGGGATCTTTCCTGCTTCACGAATTAATTCTAAGATTTTGTTCGTATTTACCTTATAGGCACATTTCGCTGCTGATACAACATTCTCTTCCATCATAGTCGAACCAAAATCATTGGCTCCATAAGACAAGGATAGCTTACCAATCTCAGGTCCCATTGTTACCCAAGAGGATTGGAAGTTAGGAATATTATCCAGCATCAAACGGCTAATCGCCAATGTTTTCAGGTACTCTTCTGGAGTGTTTTTCGTAGCTTTCATGTTGGTATTATCAGGTTGGAATGTCCAAACAATAAAAGCCTTAAATCCATTCGTCTCATCTTGAGCATCACGAATGCGCATCAAAGACAACACTCGCTCTTCCATTTCTTCACCAAAACCGATAACCATTGTAGCCGTGCCAGGCAGACCTGCTCGGTGGGCCGCTTTTTGGATATCCACCCACTGCTCCCAGGTTCCTTTTAAACGAGAAATCTTTTTACGTGTCCGATTATCCAGAATTTCTCCACCTGCTCCTGGCAAAGAATCTAGCCCCGCTTCTTTTAGCTGTCTCAATGCCTCTTCAATTGAAACATCGGAAACCTCAGCCATTTTAGCCACTTCCGCTGTAGATAAAGAGTGCATCGTGATGGAAGGAAAGCGCTGTTTAATCTCGTGTAACAAATCCGTAAAATAGGACAGTTTCAAATCAGGATTCGTACCACCCTGCATTAAAATTTCTGTTCCACCCACATCAACTGTTTCTTGAATCTTTTCGAAAATTGTTTCTTTTGGAAGAACATAGCCTTCCTTCGAACCAGGCGGGCGATAAAAGGCGCAAAAACGGCAATAGGTATCACAGACATTGGAATAGTTAATATTCCGTCCGATGACAAAGGTCGTGATCGGTTCAGGATGCCACTTTTGCATGATCTGATTCGCTGCATGACCTATTTTCTCAATTTCATCAGAAGCAAAAAGGGCTAAACCATCCTCTAATTGAAGTCGCTCGCCACGAAGAGCTTTGTCCAATATATGATCAATCAAGAGGAATTCCTCCTATCCTGTGCATATTCCACCTTTCATCCTATCATAAAATCAAATTCCTGCCTATGCTAGAAGTATAGTGCTATTCATAGCCAATCTCTTCATAAACTTCCGGTTCCCAATAAATGACACAGTTTGCTAACGGTAGATTAATTTCACGGGCACCATTTGGCTGACCATTGAAGCGAATGATTTCAGTTACGGAGACACGATCGCCTCGTACTACAATCTCTCCTTTAAGGTCTTGACGCTTTCCATCTGGTGAATAAAAGGTTATGACTCCAGAACCAATATCTTTCATATACAATCCCTCTGAATTCTCAAAATTTTTATCTTAATAGTAGTAGAGAAGTTTGAGAACGTCAACTATCTATGTAGAATGAGAAAAAACTGAATCCTTTTTATCCAAGTGTTCGTATAACCTTGTAGCATGCTATAATATTGGTCAGACTTGTCATATCCTAGACTGGATGACCATACATCTAATTAAGTACAAATTTTGTCCGATCCTTGACTACAAAAAAGAATCGACTTTATACATAAAGGAGACTACGATGCTTGACCAAATCAATGAAATTTTTCAGCAATACGGAGCGTGGGGACTATTTACACTCTCCTTTCTAGATTCAATCATCTTGCCGTTCCCCCCCTTCTTTTTACAGATTGCAATGAGTTTATTGGAGCCTTCACTTGCTATTGAATATGCTCTCTTTGCTTTCATTGGTTCTCTACTTGGAGCACCTTGTGGATTTATTCTGGGAAAACTGTTTGGTAAACCGCTGATGAACAAAATCGTCCCGGAAAAATGGATCGGTCTAGCAACAGAACAAATGACCAAAAACGGTGATGCTGCCATTATCATCGGCTCGTTTACGCCTATTCCCTTTAAAGTATTCACCATCCTATCTGGTGTACTCGGCTTCTCTTTCAAAAAACTAATGGTTTATGCCGTTATTGGTCGAGGTTTTAAATTTTTTCTCATCGGTCTTATCTTCCATCTATATGGGCAACAAGCAAAAATGCTAATTGATGAGTATATGGATGTTACTCTTTTGCTTGTAGCTGTTCTACTTGGCGTAGGTTGGCTTATCTTCATGCAAGTAAGAAAACGACGTGCTACTAAAAAGTAAACGCTCAGATCACTATCTAGACCATTGAGCTCCTACATATTACGAAGTAGAACCCCATGGTCTAGATTGCTTGTCTGTTAAAACTACGACAGTAGAATAACAATCTCTCGGACTTTGAGTGTCACAACAGAAAAAGGGCTATCCATCTTCTTAGATATTGGATAGCCCTTTTTTTGTCACTCTATGCTTTTAGCTTTGATTTTCTAGCAATTCCTTCGCATCTACAGACTCATAGCCCAATGCTTGTGCAACCGCCTGATATGTCACATGCCCATTCAGTGTATTTACACCTTTTAGCAATGCAGGGTTATCTAAGCATGCCTTTTGGTAGCCTTTATTTGCGATTTGTACTGCATATGGAACCGTCACGTTTGTCAAAGCAAATGTAGATGTACGTGGAACCGCACCAGGCATATTAGCTACCGCATAATGTACAACACCATGTTTCTCATAGGTTGGGTTATCATGAGTAGTAATACGATCTGTTGTTTCAAAAATACCGCCTTGGTCAATTGCTATATCAACTAGAACGGAACCTGGTTGCATGGATGTAACCATTTCTTCGGTAACCAATTTTGGTGCCTTTGCTCCTGGAATTAGAACAGCACCAATAACTAGGTCAGATTCCTGTACAGCATGTGCAATATTAAACGGATTAGACATCAATGTTTTTACGCTATGACCAAAAATATCTTCTATTTGGCGTAAGCGATCAGGGTTCAAGTCAATAATGGTAACATCGGCACCTAGACCTACCGCCATCTTCGCCGCATTAGTACCTGCTACTCCCCCACCAACAATGGTAACTTTACCACGTTGTACCCCTGGCACACCGCCGAGAAGGATACCTTTACCGCCTTCCTGTTTTTCAAGGAACTGAGCACCAATTTGTGTAGACATGCGACCAGCAACTTCTGACATAGGTGTCAAGAGAGGTAGTGAGCCATTGCTCAGTTGAACGGTTTCATAAGCAATCCCTATAACTTTATTATCAACTAACGCTTTCGTTAATTCTGGTTCTGGAGCTAAATGTAAGTATGTGAATAGAATAAGTCCTTCACGGAAATATTGATATTCGGAAGGCAATGGTTCCTTAACTTTCATTACCATCTCCATTCCCCAAGCTTCTTGTGCAGTCTGGACGATTTTAGCCCCAGCTGCTACAAATTGTTCATCAGTAAAACCAGAGCCAAGTCCTGCCAATGTCTCGATGAAGATCTCATGTCCATTCTTCACCAAATTCATTGCTCCTGCTGGTGTCATAGCTACTCGATTTTCGTTGTTTTTAATTTCCTTTGGAATACCGATGCGCATGTTTCGACCTCCTCAGTAACTTAAACATTAATAGTGTCAAACAGTTCTGATGATTATTACAAAGTAGAAGCTTTATCCACGCATTGATTGTAACATGTACGATTTGAAAATGAAAGCGCTTACAAAAAATCTATAAATTCACATTCGCCTAAGTTGTTTGATAGTTTTGAAGTATATAAAAAGAAAGAATCACCAGCTATCCCTACTGGTGACTCTTTCTTACTAGATGAAAGCAACATATAATTTTACCTACCAATTACCTTCTCTTCTTAGATCCATCAGAAGGTCCCATGCTCTCCAAAATGCTATGCTTCTTGGAGTAACCAAAATAGACAACTGTTCCGATGGCAATCCAGATTGCAAAGTACATCCAAGTTGTTGCCGGTAGGTTAAAAATAAGGAACCCACAGAAAACCATTGTTAAGATAGGTAGAAACGGAACTAATGGAACCTTAAAGCCACGCTCTAAATTCGGGTGAGTTTTACGAAGTACGATAACTGATAACGCAACCATTGCAAACGTAAGTAATGCACCGATATTTGCTAAATTAGATAGTTCCTTAATTTCTACAAATCCAGCAATTCCCCCGCTGATAATACCTGTTAGCCATGTGGAAAATACAGGTGTTTCCGCTTTATCAACACGTGAGAATCGTTTTGGAAGCAAACCATCACGACTCATTGCAAAGATAACACGAGTACCAGCAAATACATAGGCAAAAATTACTGCCATAATACCAATAACTGCTCCTATCGCAACGATTCCCGCTATAGTATCCTGACCTACAAGCTCCAAGACAAATGCCATTGCTTCAGGTACATTTAAATTCTCATAGGAGGTGATACCTGTCATAATAAGACAAACAATAATATAAAGAATCGTACAAACGACAAGTGATGAGATAATCCCCACAGGCAGTGCCTTTTGCGGGTTCTTACATTCTTCAGCAGAGGTTGATACTGCATCAAAGCCTAAGAACGCAAAGAATACAGCTGCTGCCCCAGCAAAAACTCCTTCAACGCCATATGGCATGAATGGACTCCAATTTTCAGGTTTCACATAAAATACACCTACAGCAATAAACAGTAAGATAACAATTAGCTTTACTAATACCATGAAGTTGTTAAACTTCTTACTTTCTCTTGTTCCACGAGACAATACAAAAGTAATTAGTAATACAATGATAACCGCAGGGAGATTAATGATTCCGCCACTCATTGGCGTACTGACCAACTGTTCAGGTAAACCCCAGCCAAAACCAGTTAGCAGGTTATTAAAATAAGCAGACCACCCAACAGCTACAGCTGAAGTGGTAAGAAAATAGACGGATAATAGTGTCCATCCCATCAGATGCGCTACAAATTCACCTAGTGTTGCATACGTATAGGTGTAAGCGCTTCCAGAAACCGGGATGGTGGAAGCAAATTCTGAATAACAAAATGCTGCAAAACCACAAACAAGTGCAGCGATCATAAACGAAAGAATAACAGCAGGACCAGCATCTCTAGCTGCTACAATACCTGTAAGTACCATTACACCTGTTCCAAGTACTGCTCCAATTCCTAGTAATGAAAGGTCAAAGGATGTTAGTGTTTTGTTTATTGATTTTTTTTGACCCTGTTGCAGCAAGTCAGTAACTGATTTTTTTCTCAAAAGATTGCTCATATTGCCCCCCCTTGATTGATAAGCTTGTTTCCTTCACATAAGTATCCTACCACACAATATTCATTTTGTTCTATTTATAGATTTTTCTTAAAAATGCAAAAAACCGTTTTTTTATAACGTACAATCACCTATCTGTGAGAACACAATATATTGAGATAGAAGAGAAGATGGGGAGGTGAATGAATGGCCGTTATTAAGTACAACTCCAGAGAACTTGACATGCTGGCTAGGCTGCTGCGAGCAGAAGCTGAGGGAGAAGGGAATCTTGGAATGTTAATGGTTGGCAATGTTTCTGTAAACCGCGTTCTTGCCAACTGCTTAGATTTTAAAAACATACGATCCATCCCTCAAATGGTATACCAAAGTCCCGGAGGTTACGAATCCGTTCACAAACCGTATTTCTATCAAAAAGCTAGAGAATCAGAAAAACGTTTAGCAAAGCGCTCAATAAATGGGGAGAGAACACATCCAGCAAGTAATGGATTATGGTTCTTTAGACCTCAAGGAAGCTGCCCTCCTACATGGTTTAACCAGCGAAACACCGGGCGTTTTAAAGCACATTGTTTTTTTGCACCAACCGCACAAGATTGCCCTGACGTTTATTAAAGAGGAGAGAAAAATCAGATGTATTATAATACCTACGCTCAGCAAGGATGCGAGCCCTGCGGCACTCCAGCCTATCCACAATGCTACATGTATCCATATTACCCTACTCCACAGCAGCAGGCACCCACCACACAGGTAAGTCCCGCACAACAATTCCAGCAACAACCCCAGCAAGTCGTGCCTCCGAATGCCAATGGTAGCATGATTCCAGGTGGTCCCCTTCCTGTGGTCGAAGAATCCTACGTAGAAAATATTTTACGTTTCAATCGAGGAAAAGTCCGTACCTTCTATATGACCTATGAAAACAACAGCGAATGGAATGCTAAAATTTTCCGTGGGGTCATAGAAACCGCTGGTCGAGATCATATCATCATCAGCGACCCTCAAACAGGTATGCGCTATTTGCTTCTGACACTAAACCTCAATTATGTTACCTTTGATGAAGAAATTAACTACATTCCACCAGTTAATCCATTTGCTCGTACCCGCTAGCTATTAGCTATTACAAAGAGAGACAACTCGTCGATGTACCATACTATCTAGTTCCACATCATGCTTAGCGGAACAAACATACCAAATAAGCCTCCAAGTACACTAGAAAGTGAATTTGGAGGCTTATTGCTTACTTTTTGGATGTGTATGTTATTCCTTACTTAGAAGCCCAAAATTGTTCGGAGTAAACTAGACGTCTCTCCACCTGGATAAATGACAAACAATAAGAAATAGACAGCTATACCAGTAATCGCTGTGCCGAACCAGATGATAGAAGTGACTGGTCCCCACTTGCGGTGCTTAGCAAATTGCTTGGTAAAACCTAAATATAGCGTTACTAATCCAAAAACAGCTGCTGTGGTAGCCAAGGTGATATGGAATATCAAAAAGATTTGGTAGTATAAGCGCAATTCATCCGGTCCACCAAAATTCATATTTCCCACGAAAATCGTTCGAGACATATAAATAATGAAAAATGCTAAGGCAAACACGGATGCAACAATCATCGTTTTCTTATGAGCCTCAAAATTACGTTTGGCTACTTGAACCCAACCGATTGCTACAAGGATTGCACTGATGGCAATAAAACTTGTACTAAGTGCAGGCAACAACGTTAGCACTCGATCACTTCCTCTTATACTTTTTTAGAAATTTTATAATCGTCCACTAGTGGGAACGATAGTGAGTTCTTTTCGCTGTTCCATGGGTTCAAAGGATTCGAGCGGATCAATTTCATCAATACCCGTCGTCGGATTCTCCTCACGGTACCATTTAGAAAAAACATGCCATAGCCCAACCCCATATGCTGTTTCCTGTACCATCTTCATCACGACACCACCCAATTGCTGATCATCGAGTATCGGCAGGATGGCAAACAATTGAGGTCCATAGCTATAAGATTCATATACCAATTGGGAAGCAAAAATGATTAATGCACAGGCTGGTGTCATCAGCACACCTGCTGCAAAGATATACCCCATTAGCTTGACGTTTTTAATCCGTTGCAACTCTGGAATTGGACAGATAATATGCCACCATATCATGAAGGCTGTAACTAATAACAATAGCTTGTAAGCAATATGAACTCCATGGTACTGCATCACGAAATCGAGTACAAGCGGAATATGATAAACAGAAAAAAATAAATTAAACATAAATAAGGAAATCAACGGTTTTGTTAGATGATCAAACCATTTTCTTACAGCAGCTGGTTCTAGGATTGCTCGTAAAAACCATGCTGGTAAGCCCAGCACAAAAAGTGGTGGGAAAATCATTAATAACAAGGATTGCTGGGTCATATGCAAGGTAAACGACACATGCCCGTAAAAGTAGAGTGGACTCCCCATAGCTACATATAAAGTAAGAAGAGCAGTTATAAATGTAATTTGCTTTCCTACTGAGACAGATTCTGCATTAACAAAACGCTTACGCCATGGACCAATTAACAAGAAATATGCCACACCAAGTAATACAACAAAAGCTAAAAATTCAGGATTCCATAACTCCGCAAACTTCGGTTGATAGCCATGTAAAAGTAAATGTTGTTCATGGGTACCCATCCGTATCCCCCTCTCATGCGGAAGGTAGCTATTTTCTGATAAGTGGAAACATACATGTATATTATACTGAACCGACCTAAGACAAGCTAGCGACCAACATGCTTTTTATGAAGCAAGAATGGGAATGCACTCTCCCTGTTCACCTGTTTGCCATAATTTCTATAAAAGTACTAAAACAAGCCAATTTCTCAGTCTTGAAAAAACAGAAGCTATCTTCTGCGAAAAAAAGCGAGCTACTGAAGTAGCCCGCTTTAATCAGGTTCGGGGCTTAGTCTTCACCTTTGTATAATCAAAGCTGGACCTTTTCCCTTACCCTTTATACCCAATACAGCGCCATGACAACGCATGTAACCATGATAAACGCCCCAGTGAAAATTCCTACCACTGGAAATAGATGGCCTTTATCCTTTAAGTGCATCCAAATGTATAGTTGCACCAAAGCTTGCACGGTACCTAAAAAGAGAATATAAGGATAAACAAAACCCTTTTTATCCGGCATGTAGATAACGGCTGCAAACGCTAATGCTGTTAATACAATGGACAAAACAAAAGAAACGATATGTGGTTTCATGCTAGTGCTATGGGCATGGGAATGTTTTGAAGGTTGAGATGAATGATTATGTTGATCCATCTTATGCTCCTCCTTGTCCAGACATGATACCCATCAGGTACACGACTGTGAAAATGAATACCCATACAACGTCAACGAAGTGCCAGTACAAGCTTGCAATATAGAACTTCGGTGCATTAACCACGGTCAGCCCTTTTTTCATAGCAGAAGCCATCAACGTTGCTATCCAAGTAACCCCGAACACCACGTGCGCTCCATGGAATCCAACCAATGTATAGAAGGCCGAACCATATGCACTACTAGTCATCGTATGACCTTCATGATAGTAGTGATAAAACTCGTAAATCTCTAGTCCTAAGAACGCAAATCCGAGTATAACGGTTACAGCAAACCAGAACATCATCATTTTGAAGTTATGGCGGTGCATTCCGATGATAGCAAATACACTAGTTAAGGAACTGGTTAATAGTAAAATTGTCGCCATTGCAACCAGTTCAATTTTAAAGATTTCATGTGGAGCTGGTCCTGATACGTATTGTTCTCGCAGAGCCAAATACGTGGCAAATAACGAACCGAACAATACCATTTCTCCACCTAGAAAAAGCCAAAAGCCAAGTATTTTATTTCTGCCTTCAAGGGTTGCCTTTTCAGGCTCAGCAGGTAGAACACCATGATCCGTGTGTTGCATTACAGCCTACCCCCTTTTTCTGTTTCCTTGATCTCTTCTACTTCGATATGGAAGCCATGGTCATCCTTAATGGAACGGGCAAACATACAAAGTAAAAACAGCCCCATTCCTACGAAAACCAACACATATTTGTGATAAATAAAACCAAATCCTGCAATAAACAATCCTACAGACATCAGGAACGGTAAAACAGATGGAGATGGCATATGAATCGGGCCTAGTGGTTCAGCCGGAGTCATTGCTTTGTTACCTGCCATTTTCTCAACCCAGAAAGCATCGAGACCACGTACACGAGGTGTTTGAGCAAAGTTATATTCAGGTGCTGGAGAAGGAATTGACCACTCAAGCGTGCGACCATCCCATGGATCTGCCACAGCTTTTTTACCTTTCGCATTCGTGTAAATCACGTTAACAATGAACAACACGGTACCGACAGTCATAATGATTGCACCAATAGTGGAAATCAAGTTCCCTAATTCCAATTCTTGACCTGGTAAGAAGGTGTATACACGACGTGGCATACCCATCAAGCCAAGGAAATGCTGAGGGAAGAATGTCAAATGGAAACCGATAAAGAATAACCAGAAATTCCATTTACCAATTGCTTCATTGAGCATTTTACCAAACATTTTTGGCCACCAGTAGTAGAAAGCTGCAAACAGCCCCAGCACCATACCACCAACGAGAACATAGTGGAAGTGAGCTACTACAAAGTAAGAATCCTGATATTGATAGTCAGCTGGTGCTACAGAAAGCATAACCCCTGTCATACCACCAATCGTAAACGTTGGAATGAAGCCTGTAGCGAACAGGTTAGCTGTGGTAAAGCGAATTTGACCGCCCCATAGAGTAAACAGCCAGTTAAAGATTTTAATACCGGTAGGAACGGCAATCAGCATCGTCGCAATCGAGAAGAGCGAGTTAGCTACCGGACCCAAACCTACTGTAAACATATGGTGCACCCACACCATGAAGCCTAAGAAACCGATAACCATGGTCGCAAATACCATAGCGGAGTAACCAAACAGACGTTTCTTGGCAAACGTACTAATAACGTCAGAAATCATACCAAACGCTGGAAGAATCAAAATGTAAACCTCTGGGTGACCAAAGATCCAGAACAAGTGTTGCCACAGCAGTACGTTACCGCCGCCAGCTACTTCAAAGAACTGTGCTCCGAAAATTCGGTCAAACATCAATAGAACTAAGCCTACGGTGATCGCAGGGAAAGCGAATAAGATCAATGCAGAAGTAATAAATGCTGTCCAAGTAAACATCGGCATACGCATAAAGGTCATCCCTGGTGCACGCATGTTAATGATTGTAACTAGGAAGTTAATCCCCCCGATTAATGTCCCCAAACCAGCTATCTGCAAACCGAGTACATAGAAGCTGACCCCAGCAGTTTGACTATATGTGTTTGAAGATAATGGTACATACGCTGTCCAACCTGCATCAGGTGCACCACCCATGAACCAACTTACGTTAAGCAACAACCCACCAAAGAAGAACAGCCAGAAGCCTAGTGAGTTTACAAATGGAAATGCTACGTCACGCGCACCGATTTGTAACGGTACGATTGCGTTCATCACAGCAAAAAGCAATGGCATGGCAGCTAGGAAGATCATAGTGGTACCATGCATCGTTAACAATTCATTAAACGTGGAACCAATGAACAGTTTACTATTTGGGTACATGAGCTGAATACGCATCAGCAATGCTTCAAGTCCACCAAGCAAGAAAAAGAATCCACCGGCTAATAGATACAGAACGCCGATTTTTTTATGGTCCACGGTTGTGATCCAATCCCACAAGCCCTTATTTCTTGGACGAACATGTTGAGCCACGGTTTTGCCCCCTCTTTTAGATTCAAAATTCAGGTATTATTGACGTTTCAAGCCGGACAGGTATTCAACAAGAGCATCCACCTGATCATCATTTAACTTCAGGTTAGGCATCAAGTTACCAGGCTTCACTGATTCTGGATCTTTCAACCATTCAGCAACGTGTTTTTTATCATTAGGCAACACACCTGCTACGGTTTGACGATTACCAAAATTAGTTAAGTCTGGACCGATTTTACCACCATTACCATCAACGGCATGGCAGGAAACACAGCTTTGTTTAAAAATTTCTTCCCCTTGAGCTGCAAAAGCTTTATTTTCAGCAGGTGCATTTTTACCTTTTGTCATTTCTACTACCCATTTATCAAACTCTTCTTGTGATACAACCTTTACTTTGAAGTCCATCAAAGCATGGGACGGACCACAGAGCTCCGCACATCGCCCTTGGAAGGTACCTTCAACTGTACTTTCTAGCCACATATGGTTAGTCATACCAGGGTTAGTATCTTTTTTACCGCCTAGTGCTGGTACCCAGAAGGAGTGAATAACATCAGCAGCTTCTAAAGAAAGATACGCTTTTTTATTGACAGGGATGTATAATTCCTGAGCAGTGTTAATTTTTAAATCAGGATATTCAAACTCCCACCAGAACTGGTGACCTGTTACTTTGACTTGAATAGCATCCTTGTCGTTTGAATAGTCCTTTGCCAATGTAAATGTTGTCGAAACCATCGGAATCGCAAGAACAATCAAAAGAATAAAAGGGATAACCGTCCAAATAATTTCTAACTTGTGGTTTCCTTCGATTTGTTCTGGAATACTGTTATCTCCCTTACGTTTACGGTATCGGATCAAAACATAGGTAAAAATAACGACAACCACAGTAAAGACGCCTAACATGATAATAACACTAAGCTTAATCAAGTCATATTGCATGCCTGCTACAGTCCCTTTAGGCTGCAGAGCAGACAGATAAGGGTCGCCACAACCGGTTAGTAAAAGCGCTACCATTACTAACATAGGAAGCATACGCCCGACTTGCTGCAATCGTCTCATCATTGCGATCTAGCCTCACTTTCTCTCCTTTTTACCTTTAATAGACTTACTAATAGTAATCACACTAAGTCTACTAATGCAATCATGTTTGTTATCTAGAATGTGCTCCATGTATTTACCACTAGAGGCAATAGAAATTATGTAAATTTGGTAAAGCGAACAAATCATGATAACAAATCTTTCTTCTTACTAAATGAGAACTTTTACAACTGCGTTATCTGTTCCATTATAGCCCCCTTCTCATTCATATGTAGCGCCGTTTTGCCGCAATTGTAAATAAACAATCAATTGAGGCTAGACTGACAAAAGCTAATTTTAAAAACAGATACATCCATTGTAAACAATTTCCGGCTGTTTTAGGAAAAGAGTGTTAATAATTCACAAATTGTTCATACAAATGTAACTCTTTTGACTCTGGTGACTCTTTTCTTTGTGATTTTTTTCATTGATTCACAAAATAATCATACCACGTTATGCAAGCGCTATCAAAGAGCGGAAAACCAATGTTTTCCGCTCTAGTTCACGTTTTCGCCATTTTTCATGCTTTTTTGATTCCCTTTGAAGCTACGGCAATGAAATCGCTTTCGTAACATTAGACAATGTTTCAATCTGTTCATTTGCTCTAACTGGTATCTCCTCATCAGTTAGCGAAACCAGTAAGGCCAATTTTCCCTTTTGTTCACGAGAGACATTCAATTTGGAAATGTTAATTTCATGTTGCGCCAAAATACGCGAAACATCGTGAATAACACCAGGGTAATCATGGTGATACACCAAAACACCATGGGTATCCGCTGTTATACGGCACGCGTATACATTAATCTCACTTATATAGGTTTCTCTATAATCCTTGGAGAACACATACTTGTTGGCCCCCACTACAAGCTGGGCAACATGACTTGCGTATTCTCCTGTACTATTTTCCATTTTTATTTGCATATTTGGATTTACTTCACGCAATCCCGCAAGTAACAAATTAACAATTTCTTCTCGGTCGTCTGCAGTCATGATGGTTAGTGTTACTTGTTCCATATTTGGCTCAAAACGCTCCACTAATGTAACCAATGAGCGTAGCCCAGAGTAGTCTGTCATACTGTTTCCCCTCTCATACTTTCAATGTATCATATATATACATCGTCGGAGGATAATAAGCAATGCTTATAGAAGGGAAAACTCTATTTTTTACAGATTCACAACGTCATCTTTGGTCTTCGCCATGTATACCAATGGTCTCTAATCTACTCCGAGTATCTGAACTACCTAAGTGGTAAATGAGTTGATAAATTTTATCAAGGGCTTCATCGTATTCATCTGGTTCCCCACCTAGGTCTTCGTCGTAGGCCATCTCAAACAACTCCTGAAGCTGCCTAATCTCGCCAGGTGTAGCTAATACTTCATAATCAAAAGACGTATCTGTAGGATTGTCAATAATATCTCCCTTTACTGAATGAGGGTGAATGGATAAATAGTACGGTTTTTTATCAGGAGCTGGTGTTGTTGACAAGTAATTCATCCCTTCCTATACCTGCTTTTTTCTTTCTTTATGCCCTTCTCCCCTCTTTTCCATACCTTCCAATACATATCCTTAATAAAAACGAATAAACAATAGAAAAAGCTTAGAAAATGAGCTCAAGCTATCAAATAGCATCTATCTCTACATATTTGTTTTCCTTTAGCAACGCAATTCCTTTTTTGCAAATCCCGTAAGATAACCAAGAACATCCTGCACAAATTCGGTCTAAATCAGAAGGTTCCACCATGTTTTTTGTCCGCTCAACCAACTCCGACTTGCGGTATACATGGTCTGGCTTGAGACCAAGTTGTTCAAGAGCAGCCATATCCATTGTCTGGACATGCTCCTCTGAAGCTGGGTCAGCTACACAAATCCCCTCACCTTTATTCGGACAATATTGACAGGTATCGTCTAGAGCGTGAACCACTCGAATAGAAAAGTCATCTTGATTATCCCTAATTCTTTCAACAATCTCCTTCATTTTGACCGCAAAGGCTGGGCTGTATCCCATTCCCCTAAATCCATGTACACACAATAAATGATGTCCGCGTAATGTAATAACATTTTTGTTATCTCGATCTATTACCACCCAACCACCTCCCTTATCATTTCGACTATAGCATGTAATCTCAAAAAACCACATCCAAAAAACGAATAAAAAAATACCCTATCCAAGCAAGCTGCTCGAACAGGGTATATATTTGGATTGGGTAGTAAGTGAACTTTGTCTATGAAAAAACATCTTAACAAAGATCCTTGAGTTAATAATAGCATCTCTTCATATTTTTGAACAAATGTAATTATTTCTTCAGAGGGATAAATATTCCCTGCTTTATAACACCTGCCAAATTTATCCTGATTATAATTTGATACTAATCAGTTTTAATTCAGTCATTTCTTCAACAGCATATTTAATACCCTCACGACCAAAACCGCTTTCCTTAACGCCCCCATATGGCATGTTATCTACACGGAATGTTGGAAAATCATTAATCATGACACCACCGACTTCAAGCTCTTCAGCTGCTTTCATCGCTACATGAATATTGTTCGTATAGATACCTGCCTGTAAACCATAACGAGAATCATTAACCATCGCAATCGCCTCGTCTAATGTTGAAAATGGAGCTATCATTACTAGTGGTCCAAACACTTCCTGACAAGATACATTGGCATGAGTAGGTACATTTGTTAGGATAGTTGGTGCATACAAACGCTCAGCCAGTTTTTCCCCCCCTGTCACCACGTTGGCACCTAAGCTTTGTGCCTGACTAACCCATTCTTCCATTCGATCAATCTCTTTTGGAGCAATCAAGGAAGACAGATCAGTTGCTTCATCAAGTGGATCTCCAACTACCATCTTCTCTGCGGCTAGCTTCAGCTTCTCAACAAAGTCTGCAAACTTGCTTTCGTGCACAAATATACGTTGTACAGAAATACAAACCTGGCCCGCAAATGTGAATGCACCAAATGCACAACGATCAATTAGCTCTTGAGTAAGCTCTACATCATCATTGATAATCAGGGCCGCATTGGAGCCCAATTCTAAAGTAACACGTTTTAATCCTGCTTTTCCCTTTAGAGAAATCCCTACTTCTGGGCTACCGGTAAAGGTAATAGCAGCAATACGTGGGTCTGTAACCAGTAACTCTCCAACTACACTTCCTTTACCTGGCAACACATTGAGTGCCCCTGCTGGTAAGCCAGCTTCTTCAAAAATCTCAGCCAACACCAATGATGCGAGCGGTGTCTGACCGGCAGGTTTTAGTACAACTGTATTGCCAGCAGCAATAGCAGGGCCTACTTTATGTGCTACGAGATTATATGGGAAATTAAATGGGGTAATTGCCCCTACAACCCCGATTGGTTTTCGTACAGTAAAAGCAAGTCGTCCTTCTCCACCAGGAGCGGCATCTAACGGAACCGTTTCCCCGTGAATGCTACGGGCTTCTGACGCAGCAAATTTATAGGTTTGAATGGTACGGGCTAGTTCTGCTCGCCCAGTCTTCAGTGGTTTAGCTGCTTCCAATGCTAAAAGTCGGGCTAATTCTTCCTTGCGACTTTCCATAATAGCTGCTGCTTTTTCAAGAATAGTAGCCCTTTGATGAGCAGGCATTTTGGCCATGATCGTTGTGGCCTGTTTTGCCGCCTCAATCGCTTCTTCTACATCGTCTCGATCGGCCTGAGCGATTTGTGCAATTACTTCTTGAGAAAATGGAGATGTGAGCGTTTGGTATTCCTTTGCTTCTTTCCAAGCACCGTTGATATATAAATGCTTTTTCATGTTATTTTACCTCCGTCGCTACTGTTGATTGATACATGCTGACTAAAAGACGGTTCATAATGCTTAGGCCTTCTTGCAATTGCTCATCAGTAATAACAAGTGGTGTCAAAAAGCGTAAAACATTCCCATGCACACCAGCAGCTAACACAATGACACCTTGTTCACATAAAGCTTTTGTGTAAGTAGCCGTAAATTCTTTCATCGGCTGTTTGGTAGAAGGATGAATGAGTTCAATGGCACACATCGCCCCTAAACCACGAACCTCCGCAATAATAGGTACTTCTTTTTGTAAAGCAATAAAATGCTGCATGATTTGTTCACCAATCTGGCGCGAACGTTCCACTAAATTCTCTTTTTCCATCTTCTCAATAACAGCTAGAGCGGCTACGCATCCAAGTGGACTTCCTCCATACGTTCCACCAATTTCTCCAGGTGATGGGGCGTCCATAATTTCCGCACGTCCCAGGACCGCACTGATCGGTAAACCAGCGGCAAGTGATTTAGACATGGTAATCAAATCTGGCTCAATATCAAAATGCGTGGACGCAAACATCTCACCGGTACGCCCAAAGCCTGTTTGTACCTCATCAGCAATAAATAAAATGTCATGTTTACGGCAGATGTTATATACGCCTTGCACGAATTTTTTATGTGGAATAATAAAGCCACCTTCTCCTTGGACTGGCTCCATAATCACTGCAGCCAATTCTTCCGGAGCTACTTCTGTGTACAAGAAATCCTCAAATTGCCCAACACAGAACTCAGCATACTCTTCCTCCGTCATACCAACTGGACGATGTAAGGAATAGGGAAACATCGCTTTATAGGTGGCTGGCGCGAACGGTCCCATTTGGAATTTATATGGCTTCACTTTACTAGTCAAGGACATGCCGAGCAGTGTACGTCCATGAAATCCACGTGTAAATGAAACGATACCTGATCGACCTGTATATTTACGAGCAATTTTTACAGCATTCTCAACCGCTTCTGCTCCACTATTTAACAAGATCGTTTTTTTCTCAAAAGAGCCTGGCGTAATTTCTGCCAATTTTTCGGCAAGAGCAAGATATGGCTCATACATCGCTACATGAAAGCATGTATGAATATATTTATCTAACTGGACCTTGATTGCTTCGACGACTTCCTCTGGACGATGTCCCACATTTAATGTTCCAATTGCACCTGCAAAGTCGAGCAACACGTTACCATCTACATCATGAACAAGTGCCCCATCTGCCTTTTCTACAAAAATAGGTGCATTATTGCCTACCCCTTTTGGTATATAGGCCTTACGTTTCTCGATTAGCTCCATTGATTTTGGTCCAGGAATGCTGGTCTTTATGGATACACATGTAGTAGTTGACATGTTATACTCCCCCTTCATATTTTGCCTACGCTTTTAAACATTTCTACTTAGCTGTTTTTCTACTATTTTATCACTAGCAATTATCGTGCCAAAGTATAGAAAGCGGAGAAAATAACATGCAATACAAAGCATCCTATCTAAGAACTAGTTTATTTATTCATTTTCAAATAAAATCAGTTTCAATTTTATTCATTTATAAATAATTATTCATTTTTGAATCGTATAATCTGATACTTTTTTAACTTCCTCACTACAGAAGGCTGACTAATCCCTAACATCTGTGCCATTTCTACAGTCGTTTGACAAATGTTAGCTGCCTGTTCTATCATACTTTGCTCTAATTTCTCCATTGCTTCTTTCAAGGGGACAGTTGGAGTTAAAGGGAGTTCACCTGAGAGAATCGTAGGAAGACGTAACGAACTGATTTCCGCTGGTAGATGCTCGGCTGTTACCTTATCCTCGTCAGCGATGACCACCATTCTTTCTAATACATTCTCAAGCTCTCGAACATTACCCGGCCATTCATATTGTAGGAGTAATTGAGTAGCTTGAGAGGAAAGTCGTTTCTGTAAACCATATCGATCATTTAAAGCACGCAAGGTCCATTTTAAATGGGCAGCGATATCTTCCTTTCGCTCACGTAGAGGTGGTATTCGCAACGGAATCACATGTAAGCGAAAATACAGGTCTTGGCGGAACGATCCGTTCCTTACCATTTCCTCCAAATCTCGATTCGTAGCTGCAATCAGGCGAAAATCCACTTCTCGATATGTAGTACTTCCAATTCGTTGTAGCCGCTTTTCCTGAATAACTTTTAACAGCTTGGCTTGCAAGGGCAAGGGTAGCTCTCCCAGTTCATCCAAGAACAAAGTCCCCTGATTGGCCCGTTCGATTATTCCTATCTTCCCCGCTTTAGCAGCCCCAGTAAAAGAACCTGCCTCATAACCAAATAGCTCAGACTCCAATAATCCATCTGGAATGGACCCGCAATTAATTTCTACCATTTCTCCGTGTGAACGACGGCTACGCTGATGTATTTCCCGGGCGATAACGTTTTTCCCCACTCCTGATTCCCCTAAAATAAGGACCGTTGAATCTACCCCCGCTACTTTTTCTACTAAGCGATAAATCTCTTTCATAGCTGGGCTAACTGCTACAACTTGATCTGAACCACTATTTTTCTCTCGCAATTCCTCAATCTCATTCTCGAATTGTTTCAATTGCTGTGTTAGATGCTCATAACGGCGCTTTAATTCCAGAATCTCAGTCAAATCATGTGAAAAACTAATGACACCTTCCAATTCATTAGGCGTTTTCCAAATGGGAAAGGCAGACACCATCAGCTTTTGCTTGTAGATCGTCTCCTGCATCATTGTCTGGGCCTCCCCTGATTCTAGAACCAAACGAGTAGCGGAAGGAGAGAAGATTTTGGCCTCCTCTAATTCTCTTACATTTCGTCCAAGCAATTCCTGTTGTTTTTTACCATAAATTGCTTCGCACGTAGGTCCGACTAACCGAACAACACCATCTCCATCGGTAATAAGTAGATGCTCATGCGAAAAGTGGACGATCTGTTCTAAAATGCGGCCCATCCATTTGTCAGTGTCTGCCTTATCCATGTTTATCCTCCGTATCTCTTTTCCTTCATCATAACACGCTTGCTATTAAGTCTCTTTCATTGCAACTAAAATAGCTACTACATATTCCCAAATGCGAATCACGGAATCAATTTCAACATGCTCTTGTGGTGTATGTGCTCCATAAATATTTGGCCCAAGCGATATCATATCTAAATCGGGATTTTTCTCTGCAAATACACCACATTCTAAACCAGCATGGACAGCTGTAATTTCTGGCTTATGACCATTCATCTTTTCATATACCTGCTCACAAATCCCACGAATCACAGAATCAGGACGATAAGCCCACTCTGGATAATCAGAATCGGTGAGAAGTACTGAACCTGTTAAGGAAGCGAGCATTTCCAACTGTTTCACAATGGCTCCCTTCAAACTAGCAACAGAGCTTCTCACCTCATTCTCTAAATACAGATAGGCTTCATCTGTTCTTACAACACCTAAATTAGTGGAGCTCTCCACGAGTCCTTCAATTTCTTGGCTAATGCTTTGAGCTCCATTTGGTGTGAGAATAAAGGAGGCAAGCAAATATTCAGCTGTCTGGGCCGAAAATACACGCTTTTCATGTCCCTGTGCTTCTGTTAGTTCTACACAAACCTCAGGATCACTCGCCCGTAATTCTGTAACAAATCGCTCTTGGAATTGGCTCACTAGTTGCTTCGCTTTTTCTATGTCTCCATCTTTTATATACAAAATTGCCTCTGCTTCTCGGGGAATAGCATTGGTTTTCATTCCACCCTGTACATGTTGGATCTGATAGGGAATCTCTTGTTGCAGACCATGCAGCACACGACCTAGTAATTTATTAGCATTGCCACGCCCTTTATGAATCTCTGCACCCGAATGTCCCCCTTGTAGGCCATGTACAGACAATCGAAATGCCTTACTTTGGTCATCCACTTCAGCCCATTCTATCTCCAGTCGTTGTCTCGCAGTGACACCACCTGCACAACTTACCAGCAAACGTCCTTCCTCTTCCGAATCAATATTAAGCAGAATGGAACCCTTTAATTGGCTAAAATCAAGATGCATAGCACCACCCATTGATGATTCCTCTTCTGTGGTTATAAGTGCTTCTATAGCGGGATGCATGAGTGTAGGATCAGCTAGTAAAGCAAGCATGTAGGCTACGGCTATACCATTATCAGCACCTAATGTAGTATCCGTTGCATATAGCATATTATCTACTACCCGTAACTGGATGGGGTCTGTTAGAAAATGATGTACGGTTCCTTGATTTTTTTCACAAACCATATCCATATGTCCTTGTAAAATAATCGTAGGCAATGCCTCATATCCAGCAGAAGCAGGCTTACGAATAATTACATTTAATGCCTCATCCCGTGTAGCATCTAATCCATGCTGTGCGGCAAAATCTAATAGATATGTACTGATTGCTTGTTCATTGCCAGATCCCCGTGGAATTTTTGATATTTCTGCAAAGTAATGAAATACGGGGTGTTGCAAGACTTCCTTGAGTGTTTTAGCCATATATGTCCCTCGCTTCTATAATAATAGATAAAATGATAGCTTTAGATGCAGGAAAAAGCCCTCTTTATATGAGAGCTTTTCCCTTTTCTTCCTACTTGTTACGTTAGATAGAATTTTTACGCTTTTTTCTCTGTGAGCGTCATAAATTCATCAATGTTTGCCAAAGCAGCATCTACGGCACTTTGCCAGAAATCTGGTTGAGTCAAGTCTACATTCAGATGAGCTTTCGCCAGATCTTCAACTGTCATGCGACCCGTGTCTTTTAAGAAATCAATATACTTATCTTCAAAGGAAGCCCCTTCTTTTTGTGCCTGTGCAAATAAACCTGCACTCAGCATGTATCCGAATGTATATGGGAAGTTATAGAAAGGAACATCACTAATATAGAAGTGAAGCTTAGCGGACCAGAAGTTAGGGAAGTATTCATCTAAAGCCCCTGCAAAAGCAAACTTCTGCGCCTCTTCCATTAATTGATTAATTTCTTCAGCACTTAGCATTCCATTCTTGCGCTGTTCGTAGAATTTTTTCTCAAATGTAAAGCGGGTAAAGATATCCATAAAGAAGGAAACTGCATCACCAAGCTTATCATCAATCATAGAAATACGTTCTGCGTCGGATTTCGCATTTTTTAATGCGGCATCTTTCACGATTAATTCTGCAAAGGTAGAAGCGGTTTCTGCTACGTTCATTGCATAATCCTTCGCTAGCTCAGGCAAATCCTTCATTACATAAGTGTGATAGGAATGTCCCAATTCATGAGCTAGTGTAGAGGTGCTTGACATGCTTCCATCAAACGTCATGAAAATACGCGTTTCTTTACTAGATTGTAGATCTGTGCAGAAGCCACCTGGTCGCTTACCAGGACGATCTTCAGCTTCAATCCAATGTTTTTCAAACGCCATTGTTGCGAATTCAGCCATTTTAGGACTAAATTTCTCAAATTGCTCTGTAATGAATTGTGCTGCCTCATCATAGCTCATTTTGCTGGTGCTACCAGGCAATGGTGCCGTCCAATCGTAGAATGACAAGGAATCAATACCAAGTAATTCCTTTTTCCGCTTTAAATAAGGAACGAGACGCTCACGATTCTTCTCAACAACCTCCCACATGACATTCAACGTCTTCTCGCTCATACGGCAAATTTCAACCGGCTCTTTCAAAAAGTCATCCCACTTGCGCTCTTTATATAATGCTAAACGGAACCCACTCAAATGATTCAATGCTTTTGCACATAGGTCTTCGTTTTCAGACCAAGATTTTTTCCAATTTGCAAACATCTGTTTACGAACTGTAGGGTCCGTATCAGATAGTAGGTTAAAAGCTTGTCCTACCGATAAATTTTCAATTTTCCCATCTTTCTCACTCGGAACATGCATGCGACCAACAATCACGTCATATAACTGCGACCATGCATGATACCCATCTACTGCTAAATTTCCTGCCAATATTTCTTGCTCCGTAGGGAGTTTAGCTGCCCCTAATTGACGGCGCTCGTCTAAAATGAAAGCAATTGGCTTCATGCTATCTAATTCAAGAAATTGCTTCCATAGATCCTCAGGTACTTCTAAAATATACTGATCAAACAACGTTCCTGTTTCTGCATTTGCCGCTCCTAATTGTGTTACACGATCACGTAGAAAATGAGCTTTTCCATCATGTACGTTCTGTGCCTCTAAGCATGAGACGAATGAGCTTGCCTGCATCCAATCAGAGCGTACTTGTTCAAAACGTGTTACAATCGATTCTAATTTTTTTAGCTGCTCTAGCGATGTAGGAGCTTCTAATGCTTTTAAATCAGCGGTTAAAGAAGCCGTCTGTTCCTTTAATTTATCCAAAAATGCAGCAAATTCCTTTGATTCACTTCCTCCAGGAAAGATGCTATCTAAGTCCCACACGGGTTTCAGGTTTTGTAGCATGTAATATCCTCCTTTGTCTTGGCAAAACTCGCCTGTTATGTATAAGTCTTAGCTCTCATTGTACTCGTTTCCTGCTAGATTGGTATGCTTTTTTTACCGAAAAAAATTTTTTGACTGTAAACGATAACGGAAAAATTGTTGGAGGTTAAAAGCATGGAATTGGAATATGATCTGACTCCTCTACACAAAAGGCACCGCTGCAATTGGCGGTGCCAAGCTACTATTTCCATTTTTCATTATGAAGTCAATTCAGTTGGTGCTTTCCATTTCCGATAAAAGTAAATTGTGAATATCAGCGCCATGACCATAGGTACACCATGTAGAATACCTACGACCCAAATAGGCAGCATGATTTCAAATAAAGGAGAGCAAATCAGCATACCAAATGCAAATCCAATCGTTTGTAAGGTGGAGGATACTCCAAAAACACGTCCACGCTTGTCATCAGATACTTGCTGTAAGCGTGAGTTATAGCAAATAGCTGAAATACCATCAGAAATTCCCGCAAAGAAAGCACATAGAAGTAGCAGGTATGTTGTAGAGAACGCAAACAGTAAAATAAAGAAGAACGACATTAAAATCGTGGATATGCCAAATGCTTTTTCGGTGAATACTTCCTTAGCATTTTTGGAATGTTTACTCATAAAGCGAGAACCGACTAGATTACCAATTGCCCAGATTCCCCATATGAAACCCATAATCATAGAGGGATTGTCTGGCTTAATCATAGATGAATAGATAGGTATCCCTACATTATGTGCAGCGGAACCAAAGGTATCAAATAATCGAATCGTCATTAAAGATAATAAAACGGGGATGACACGTAAATAACGATAGATAAACGAAAACTCTGAAAAAAACGAGACTTTTTGATCTGGTTGGGTTCGAGTTTCATTCGTTTTAATAGGCAGACTAATTAAGTTCACAGCCGAAAGCAAGTAGGTTAGGGAGTCAATGAAGAAAATGTTTTGATAGCTTAACAAATTAATGAGAATTCCACTCGATAGCATCCCGACAACCATTGCCATTGCTTGCCATGACTGTAATAAAGCATTGGCTCTTACTCTATTTTCTGGTGAAACAAGCATAGGAATACTTGATTGCATGGACACATTAAACATCGAGCTAAACATTCCCATACCAAAGATCACAAAATATAACATATAAAAATGATATTCTTGTGGTGTAATGAATAGAGAGAATAGGAGACAAAACCGCACGACATCACTAATAATCATTAACTTTTTACGGTTAAATTTATCTGCTAGCATACCAGAATAGAAACCTGCTAAAAAGCTTCCTAATAAACGAACAGCCATAAATAATCCCATATAGACAGCACTGCCCGTTAATAGGTACACATACAGATTTAGGGCAATCATATCTAAATAACTGCCTATATCTGAAATGGTTCTTCCAGCAATCAACTGGTAAATGTACCGCATTTTATTATTCTGTCCTGCTGGAATTGTTGTTGTCATGTTTTTTCCTCCTACACCTTAACCAATTTCTCGATTTCAAATGTGACTAGCTCACATGCTTTTTCATATACTTGTTGAATATGTTCATAGCTTTCTCCACGCATCCAGCACATAACTAGAAATACTTCTTCTTCATCCCCTCTTACCTCTGCTCCTATCGGATAAACTTGTGTTGCTCTTAATACCCCAGGAATTTTTTCAAGCTCCTCTAATCCGTTTACCGCTCGGAGAATTCCGCTTTCCTTTGGATATAAAGTAAACATTGCATGAGGGGTTTGCTCTTGGTTCAGTAAAGTAGGTAATTCAAATGTTCCTAATGCAATCCCCAATTGGGCTTTTACAGAATCAAATCCAAGCATTGTTTCTAAACTATCCTTGACACACATACCACCTATACGCGGATTAATCTCTAATACTTGCGGTCCTAATTTTTCGTCATAGCGTAATTCAACGTGAGATAATGAATTTTTTAAGCCTACAGCACGAACCGCTTCCACTGCATAATTTTTGAGTTCCTCAACTTCTTTCTCCGTAAAACGTAGAGGAGGAACAACTAGAAGATGCTCATAGAACACCTGCTTTTCTTCTGTTACTTTTACCTTGTCATGCACAAGTAGAGGAACGATCTCCTTCTCTGTGATCACCATCTCTACACTAGCTTCCCGACCATTCATATATTTTTCCACTAGCATGCAACCCATGGGATCAAAATCAATGAGATTTCCATCCCTTGTTGCATAGGTGTGACAGGATGCATAAAGATTTGAATAATTACAGTTAGGTAGCTTTTGAAGGGCGTATGTAAAATTATCCCTTACCTCTTGTTGATTGTGGGATTTTAAAATTAAATGAGAGGCGACTCCATTGATCGGCTTTAATATAACAGGATAGCCAATTCGTTCAGCATGAGCGACTGCTGAATCCACATCTACAGCTAGTCCATAATCAACAGTTAGCACTCCAGCATGTCGTAGTGCATCACGCATAAGATATTTGTTATTTGTACGATACAATGCATCGGATTCTTGAGAAGGTAGTCCTCTTTTTTCCGCTACCTTAGCTACATCTGCTCCTAGTAAACCAGCACTTGAAAATAGTCCCAAAATACTAAGTACAGCAGAAATTTTATATGTTTCCTCAAGCATACACGTGTTTTTTTCTAATTCCTCATAGCTAAAATCATCCGTCTCAATAATCTCTGCAAATAAAGCAGGAATCTGATTTTCTGCTTCTAATTGAGAGATTTTAGATCTTTCATGGTCTGTGAGCGGACGAGTAATAATTGCACACTTATACCCCATTTTATTAACATGGACAGCACGATTTATGGTAGGAACTACGGAGAGATTTTCAATAAATACGATTAATTCATTCATACCAATTCCTCCATTGGATTATCATCACCATCAAGATAATGAGACACAATGTATCCGTTTTCATTTATCTCGTGAAGAGGTGGCAACATAGTGTTATCAGAGAAATGCAAGAAATCAGCTGCTTTATATGGCGTAGTGGAACGAATATATCGTTGACCATCAATTTCTACATAATCAAGCTGAGAATTCGTACCTACTCGATGCTTACCAATAGGGGTTACATAAACATAATGAGGAGCAATACTGCCAGAGAAAGCAGATAATTCACGTATAATATCAATTCCCTTCTGGACGGATGTACGGAAATGCTTAGCTCCTACTACAGCCATACAGTGGAAAAGATAATAAGGCACAATCCCATTACAGAGAAACAGCTCTATTAATTCTCTCATCGTTTTGGTATTATCATTAATATCTTTCATTAAAACAATTTGTCCTCTTATTGTAATACCTCTAGAAATGATCTTTTGGGCAGCGCGAATAACTTCTGGGGTAAGTTCATCTGGATGATTAAGTGATAAACCAATGGAAAGGTTCTTGGATAAACGTGGATTCTCGTAGTTAATTTGATTAAATTCCGTTAACATTTCTGCTGTTTCATCTGTGATGTTTTCGGGAGCAAATAAAATGTTTCTGGTACCTACCCGAACGTTTCGTACATGATCAATTTCTTTGATTTGTTGTAGCACCTTATGCAGCAAATTTACATCTAAGAACGGGTCCCCACCGGTAATTAATACAGTTTTTATCCGTTCATCATTACTAATATAATTGATAGCATCTGCAATGTTTTCATCTGACATGCGCTTAGCTTCTCCCGCTAGTGTACGGGTTTTCTTAAAACAGTACCTACAATATGCAGAACATTCAAAATAAGGAGTCAATACAGCTCGATCCTCATAAATTCTTTCAAGTCCATATATTCCTTTATTATTTTTTCCCTCTTCAAATGGCTTTTCTGTACCGTATTCTAATGCTTCATAGGGACTTGGTACAAATTGTTTGGCTACACCCTGAGATTGTTTCACAATCTTTGCTAGAGAAGGACTAATTTTGGAGCGGAATTTTTGCATTACCTGCTTCTGCATCTCTCTTGCTCTATCAGAAACGATTGTTTCAGTCGTTCTTGCCATTTTGTTACCTCCTTTAAAAAAATTTGATTTTTCCATATAAACCTTATATTTAATTTACATTTTTGTCAATAATAGGTTTTTCAATCATTCACAATAAAAAGACCGGGGAACCCCCGATCCTTCTAGGTAAAATTTACTATTATTTTTGAAATACCTTGTATTTCTCCAAAATCCATTCTATCAATGGACTCTCTTCCGTCAATTCACAATATTTCATAATAGTTGCCTTCAAGCCTTGCTGCCTAATACTATTTTGTAGCTCTGTTGCTTCCGAATCTTGTTCGTAATCAAATGAAAGAGCCGCTGCAATCCCCAAGCAAAGTGCCTTTGGCTCTATCTGATAAAACAATGCTTGACGGGCTGGGTTAATAAAACGATCGTTAAAACCGAGCTTACGAATTGGTGAACGTGCAATACGTGTCACTTCATCTTGTAAATGTTTATTCTCAAAACGACGAAGGATCTTAGTAATATAAGTTGCATGCTCTTTTGCATGAAAACCATATTTTTTCTGCAACACGTTACCTGTCTCTTGCAATGCTTCTTCTGTTAAGTGACGAATCTGCGGATCTTTGATCGCTTCTTCTATATAGGAATAGCCTTTTAGATAGCCAAGATATGCTGCCGTAGCATGCCCTGTGTTCACGGTATATAGTTTACGCTCAATATATGGTTCAAGATTATCCACATATAAAATATCAGAAGATTCTGGTAATTTACCTTTTGCCTGTGATTGATCAATCACCCATTCAAAATAAGCTTCCACCATAACCATTAGCTGATCATCATTCTTTTGCATCGGAACAATTCGGTCTACAGCAGAATCCGGAAATCCAAATTGCTGATCTGCTTTTGCATGATCTGCCTCATGTAAGTGACTATACACATATTGTTTTAACAGTGTGCTTCCACCTATCGCATTTTCACAAGCAATGATGTTAAGTGGCTCTTTGGTTTGATTCATACGTTCCTTCATGCCCAGAGCAATTGATTTAGAAATGTATGGAAGAATATGGGGTCCGACTGCTGTGGTGACGAGATCGGCAGTAGCAATGGCTTGTACTACTGCCTGATCGTCTGCCCCATGTAAAGCACTTACTTTTCGGACTGTAAATTCTTGAGTTTCTTCATCAGCGATCTGTACCGTATAAGATTTACGTCGGTTTATTTCATTAACAAGCTCTTCGTTAACATCCACAAAGCATACTTCAAAACCTGCCTGTTCTAGTAACAGTCCAATGAATCCTCGTCCAATGTTACCTGCTCCAAAGTGAATGGCACGCATCCTACATACCTCCCTTGATGATATCCATGATCTCTTCATCGGTAGTAGCATGAACCAATTTCTCAACATTTTCTTCCTCAGATACCACAATCGCTAAATCAGACAAGATATCCAGATGCTCATCACCCACACCTGCAATACCGATCAATAAGCGGGCTTTATTTCCATCCCCAAAATCTACGCCTTCTGGAAGCTGTACAATTGAAATTCCTGTACTTTTAATCAATGTCTTTGCCTCATTTGTTCCATGAGGGATTGCCACACCATTGCCAAGATAAGTGGTTAACATCTCTTCGCGCTCTTGCATTTTATTAATATAGTCCGCTTCAACATGACCTGCTTGCACTAATAGCTTACCTGCTAGTTCAATCGCTTCTTGTTTGTTGTTTGCTTTTTGATTTCGAGCAATTACGATGTTTGTCATAGGTGGTTTCCTCTCTCTCCAACTTTTCTGAAACAGAACTGTTTCAATTTTTCTATAAAGTAGGTTTTTATCGTGATAGGCTGACTGCTTTCTATTACATTCATTGTCTCTTCTTCAATTAAAAGAGAACTGATTTCACTCAGAATTTCTGTTCCTTCACTCCGCATGTCTTGTGGACTTACCAAAATGAGTAATTTGGTAATGTTCATCTCTTCCCCATCCATCGACCGGCGTATAATCGGCTCTTGTAAAAATCCAATTGAAAAGGAGGGTTGTACGATTTCGGCACTTTTAACATGATAGAGAACCTGTGTGGTACCTGGTATACCAAGACCGCTTTTCTCTTCGCGTTCTAGTAATGTACGAACTACCTTTCGATAGTCACTCATGACCCCAAGATTCTCCAATTGCTCACACATCGCTTCCAATGTTTCCTTAATATCCTGGTTCTGGTTATTTAGTTGGACATCATACCAACCCTTACAGATGGTCAGCGTATACCTAAAGTAGGATTCGCCTGCCTCCAAATGATCCATGATTTTTTCTATCGTTTGCGGTTGACTAGGCTTAGCGTCTGTCAAGGGCTCTATTTGTACCTGACTGAGGAAATTTCGTATACTAACAATTTCTTCACGTGATAATAAAGGGCTTACTGTAATGTAAGGCTTCTGATCAAATGGGACAGGAATCGTTGAGATAATCAAGTCGTACTCCGTAAAATCAATTTGATTCACCTCAAAGATAGAAGCGTGTTTAAAAACTTCTATTTCCGGAATCTCTGCTTCGATCCGGTCTGCCAACATACGAGAAGATCCAATCCCACTTGAGCAAACGATTAACGCTCTATATTTGATACGTGTTCTTTTTAATCGCTCCATCGAAGAGCCAAAATGTAGAACAAGATAAGCAATTTCTTCCTCTGGAACCTGAACATTAGGAAACGCTTCCTTGACTGTTTCCGCTATCACTTGGAACACTTGCCCATAATCTTGTTTGATTTTAGTGAGCAACGGATTGCGAATGTGCATCCCTCGCCTCATTCGATTCATTGCCGGCTCCAAATGAGTTAAGAGTCCTGATAATAATGATCGATCTTCATAAAAATTGACCATTAATCTTTTCCCAGCACCCTCCATCAGCTTTTGTGCTACAGCGGTTACTTCCACATTATTGATCTCTAACAGATCGTGCTGACTCATTCGTAGCTTGGAACCTTGGAGATGCATGGTAATATAAGCAACTTCTGCTTCAGGAAATGGAATGCTAAAGGTACTTTCTAATTCGCTAATGATTTGCTTAGCAATTTTATATTCCGCCTGCATTTTCAAATCTTCAAGGTAATGCTGATCAATCTCGATGTGCTCACCTTTCATGAGTCGTTCAATCACGAGGGACAAATGAACTACTAAAGCAATATAGGAGCTATCAGCCAATGGATAAGGTAGGTCATTTCGTACACGTTGCAGCGTATTTTCCACAGCAATCAATCTGTCTTTTTGAATCAGACCTAATAACTGTTCGGAAGCACTATCTACCCTTTGAGACGTTTTCTGTTGGATATTTTCTTTTAATAAACCAATTAGCTGTGTTTCATCTAAGTTTTCTGAGAGTAAGGACGTCATGGCTTTTCGCTTAGCTGCCTCCGTGCCCTTCAACTCAATTCCATATCCTCTGCGACGTACTAAATGTAACTGAAAGCCCTTAACCCAATCTTCCAATTGATCTAGATCATGACTAATGGTAGGAACAGCCACCTTCAGATTATGTGCCAGCAAAAATAGCTTAATGGGTTCATTCGCCGCTAGCAAAGTACACAAAATAATAATGCGTCGCTCATCTGGGGTAAACTCTCTTTGGGTCAATTGAACTGTCCCTTGATGTTGTCCCTGATTGTATTCATGCTCGGAGGAATGCGGCATGGCCCGCTCCAGTGCTCGACGTAAGCTCTCTTTATCTTGTTCAGCCCCTTGGAGAATCAAGCCAACCCCCGACCGTTTCATTAAATGAAGTTCGTATTGCTCCATCAATGGTTCTATCTCAGGTAATTCACGGTGTACAGTGCGTGCACTCGTTTGGATTTCATCAGCAATTTTAGCAATGGTAATCCCATTGTGCTCCCGTAGTAGTATCATGATCATTTGTTGTTGTCTCGCTGATATCTGCACATGTACACCGCCTTTCTCCTGTATTTCCTATCAATTATTCACTTAGATAGGTGGTTAACTCATCATATTTAGGACTACTTAGGAAGTTTTCTACCGAGATATGATGTGCTTGGGGTACAGTTTGTTGAGCACGTTGTGTTAAAGATTTGTGCGTAACAACAATGTCTACATTCTTCGGCAAATCATTAATTGCCTTATTTGTTACCTCCACATCAATGCCAGCTTTTTGAAACTTCTTACGTAGAATAGAAGCACCCATAGCACTTGAACCCATTCCAGCATCACAAGCAAAGATTACTTTTTTCACCTGTTCTTTTGCAGGTAATCCATTGCTAGCAACAGCCTGATCTGTTGCGTTAGCGCTTACAACAGCGCTTTCTGTTTTGGTACTTTTCATTGCTTTCATTTGTGCAGTTGCTTTGTGTAGCTCATCCTCTTCATCCGATGCTGCTGAAGCTTTTAAGAATACAGATGCAATAAGGAAAGAAACGATCGTACTAATTACTACCCCAGCAACTACTGGGAATAATCCACCTTTTGGCGCCATAGCAGCTATGGCAAAGATACTACCTGGAGATGCAGTTGCTACTAGACCAGCACCTAACAGTTTGAAAACAAACACCCCACTGATTCCACCGCCAATTGCTGCTAGAATTAACTTTGGTTTCATCAAAATGTAAGGGAAATAAATTTCGTGAATCCCACCTAAGAAGTGAATAATTGCTGCACCCGGAGCGGATTGCTTAGCTGCACCACGCCCTACCAGCCAATAAGCTAGCAGAATTCCAAATCCAGGACCTGGGTTTGCTTCAAGCAAGAAGAATATTGACTTACCAGTTTCCGCCGCTTCTTTTAATCCAATCGGACCTAATATCCCATGATTGATTGCATTATTTAAAAATAAAACCTTTGCCGGTTCAATGAAAATGCTGACTAAAGGTAAAAGACCCATATCAACAATCGCTTGAACACCTGCCGCCAAAGCATTTGTAAGAGCGGAAACAACAGGACCTACACCTGTGTAGGCAATAATGGCCAAAATTGCTCCAAGAATACCCGCTGAGAAGTTGTTAACCAACATCTCAAAACCTGCTTTGATCTTTCCTTGAAATAGCCCGTCCACCTTTTTCATAGCGTATCCGCCAAGTGGGCCCATGACCATTGCACCAAGGAACATCGGAATTTCTGCACCAACGATAATTCCCATGGTAGCTATCGCTCCAAGTACGCCACCGCGTACATCGTAGATCATTTTACCGCCAGTGTAGCCAATCAATAACGGTAGAAGATAGGTGATCATCGGACCTACCATTTTACCCAACTCTTCATTGGGAATCCAGCCGGTCGGTATAAACAGAGCAGTGATCAGTCCCCAAGCAATAAAGGCACCAATATTTGGCATCACCATCCCACTTAGAAAACGACCAAATTTTTGAACCTTTACTCGTAGGCCCGTATCTTGAGACTGCTGTGTTGCTACAGATGTCTGATTCATAGTCATGCTCCTTTCAAACACAAGCTCCATATGAGAAACAATCATGTTTTGTTCATGACTTAATAGTAGAATGGTCTCGTTTCTTATTCAACAAAATGAAAATCTAGTTCCGTCATGAAGAATGTTGACAAAAGTTAAATTAATGACGGAGAAAGGCTTTGTTACAGGGTATTTCCAAGCTCCATTTCGGTAATGACAGCCATGTTGTATAAAAATGCAGGTTTACATACAACTGTAAATAACCAATCATGATAAAAATTTTTATTGCTTAGGCGTTCTCATCTCTAATGGATAAAAAAACACGAACAAGGGAAGTTAGATGATATGAACTGAAATGTCATGTGGAACACGATACATACGTTGTTCGTAATCGTTCATGATTCTATTTTGTATACATAACAAATCTTTTTAGTAAGGTTTCATATAGAAGGGGTAATAAAGATGTTAAAAAACCAACTTAAAGATAGATTAGAAATAAGAAACGTGACTGAGGAACATTTGGATCAATGTAACGAACTAATTAAATATGTGTTTCAGGTAACCAACACAGAAATAAGAGATTTAGACGAGGAATTCTGGGTAGAACAAAAAAGACCTATTCTTCGTTCCTGCACTACTATCGGTTGGTTTGATCAAGATAAGCTTGTCTCACAAATCATGGTTTATCCATTTATGGTTAACATTCACGGCACCCCTTACGAAATGGGTGGCGTAACTGGAGTTGGAACCTACCCCGAATATGCCGGATTCGGACTAATCCAAGCACTAATTAAAAAAAGCTTGACCATTATGAAGGAGAAAGGCCAAACCATTTCTTATCTATATCCATATTCCATTCCTTTCTATCGCAAGAAAGGCTGGGAAATTATATCCGACATGATTGATTACCAAATAAAGGATACCCAGCTTCCCAAGATGTATGAAGTTAGTGGACGTATGATTCGAGCTGAATTTACACATCCCGATCTTCAACATGTCTATGCTACATTCGCCGAACAAACAAACGGTGCGATGCTTCGAAATTCAATTGCCTGGAATGAACGTTTTCGTTGGGAGAAGGATGAATTGTCTGTTGCTATCTACTACAACGCAGAGGATCAACCTACTGGTTATCTTTATTACAGGGTGGAGGATGAGACATTTTATGTGGCTGAAAAAGTCTACTTGGATGAAGACGCACGTCAAGGTCTTTGGAACTTCATCAGGGCTCATATCTCAATGGTCTATGCTGTAAAAGGAAAAATTTTCACAAATGATCCTATTGCCTTTCTACTGGAAGATGGAGAAATCGTGCAGAAAATTTCTCCTTACTATATGGGCCGCATTGTTGATGTCAAAGGATTTTTAGAACGCTTTCCTTTTATTCGAACCAATTGTAGTGAAATCATTTTGCATATAGAAGATCCCCTGCTTGATTGGAATAATGGTACCTTTGTACTGACATGGGACGAGGAAAATCGCATACAAATTACGAATGAAGCAAAAGAAGGTGGACTATCGCTAACGATTCAAACCCTAACGACTATGATGATGAGCTATAAACGTCCTACCTATCTATACAAGATTAAAAGATTACATGGTTCAATAGAAGCAGTTGGCTGGTTAGAAAAAATGATCCCAAATGAAACCCCTTGGTTTGCGGATTATTTTTAACAATACAATTAGAAAAACCCTCCTGCTCATCTAGAGTGGAGGGTTTGGCTTTATTAACCATCTATTACTTAATCACTTGAAGCTGTTGCGTTCTACCTTTAGTAATTAATTCATAAGCACGCTTAACTTCTTCATCTGAGGGAGAGCGCTGTCCTTTTAGTGGATACTCTTTGCCCAGCTCTTCCCATTTATATATACCCATTTCATGATAGGGTAGAATTTCAATTTTTTCCACGCCATGCAGGGAACCAATAAATTCTCCCATTTCAAGCAAATGACTAGCTGAATCCGTAATACCTGGAATCAACACGTGACGAATCCACATTTTTTTACCGTGATCAGATAAAAATTTGGCAAATGCCAATGTCCGGTCATTTGGTTGGCTAGTGAGCCAGATATGCTTTTCCCGATCCATTTGTTTTAGATCAAGAAGAACCAAGTCGGTCACTTCCAGTAATTTATCCGCTTTAGCTGTGTCACAGAATCCTGAAGAATCCAGGGTTGTATGAAGACCCCATTTTTCTTTAACAGCTGTAAATACCTCTGTTACAAATGGTGCTTGTAAGGTTGGCTCTCCACCCGTTACTGTCAAGCCACCACCAGAGTTACGATAATAATTCAGGTAAGGTTCAATTTCAGCCAAAACCTCGTCTACCGTCATCTCTGTTCCACCACTGGTATCCCATGTATCTGCATTATGACAAAATTTACATTTTAAAGCACAGCCTTGCAAAAATAGTACAAATCGAATACCTGGACCATCTACAGTACCAAATGTTTCAAGAGAGTGAATTCGACCTTTCATGTTGATCAATCCTTTCTACACAACAGCAAGAGAAGGAAAGCTGTTCTAAGTTAGTGTGTCATTCTCCGTCACTTTCCTTCCCTTGCTGTTGCCCGAAGTAGCCAAATGGCTACCTCGGAAACAGTCGGGATACTTATAAGCCTAGATTTTGCCGTGGAAAGTACGGTTGATAACATCCAATTGTTGTTCACGAGTCAATTTGATGAAGTTAACCGCATAACCGGATACGCGAATTGTTAATTGTGGATATTCTTCAGGGCGTTCCATTGCATCCAACAATTGTTCACGGTCAAATACGTTCACATTTAGGTGATGACCGCCATCTGGAGTCATGTAACCGTCCATCATGGCAACCATATTATTGACACGGGATTCTATATCTTTACCCAATGCTTTTGGCACGATTGAGAATGTATTAGAGATACCATCCAAGCTATGCTCATAAGGAAGCTTAGCTACGGAAGACAAGGATGCCAAAGCACCTTTTTTATCGCGTCCATGCATTGGGTTTGCACCCGGTGCAAATGGTTCACCAGCCTGACGTCCATCTGGAGTCGTACCTGTCTTTTTACCATAAACCACGTTCGAGGTGATTGTAAGTACTGACATCGTTGGTAACGCATTACGATAAGCTTTATGCTTACGGATTTTGTTCATGAAGCGCTCCATGATATCAATCGCAATGGAGTCAACACGATCATCATTATTACCATATTGCGGGTAATCGCCTTCTGTTTCGAAGTCGACCGCAATACCTTGCTCATTACGGATTGGTTTTACTTTCGCATACTTAATTGCAGATAAGGAGTCTGCCACTACGGATAAACCAGCGATACCGCAAGCCATCGTGCGTAGGATTTCACGATCGTGCAGTGCCATTTCAATACGCTCATAGGAGTATTTATCATGCATGAAATGAATTACGTTCAACGTATTCATGTATAGCTTCGCAAGCCACTCCATAACATTATCGAACTTCGCCAACACTTCATCAAAGTCAAGTACTTCGGAAGTGATTGGAGCAAATTGTGGTCCCACTTGCATGCCTGATTTTTCGTCTACACCACCATTGATTGTATAAAGCAATGCTTTTGCAAGGTTAGCACGAGCGCCAAAGAATTGCATTTGCTTACCAATTCGCATAGCAGATACGCAGCAGGCGATACCGTAATCATCACCAAAGTATGGACGCATCAAGTCATCGTTTTCGTATTGGATAGAGCTTGTTTCAATGGATACTTTCGAGCAGAACTTTTTGAAGTTCTCAGGAAGATCTTTTGACCAAAGAACAGTCAAGTTTGGCTCTGGAGCTGGACCAAGATTATAAAGTGTATGCAAGAAACGGAAAGAGTTTTTCGTTGTGCGAGTCTTACCACTTAGGGACATACCAGCGATAGATTCAGTTACCCAAGTTGGGTCGCCAGAGAATAACTCATTGTAATCAGGAGTACGCAAGAATTTAACAATGCGCAGTTTCATTACGAAATGATCAACTAATTCTTGTGCCGCTTCTTCTGTCAATGTGCCTTCAGCAAGGTCACGCTCAATGTAAGCATCTAAGAAAGATGAAACACGTCCTAAGCTCATTGCCGCCCCATTTTGTTCTTTAATAGCAGCAAGGTAGGCAAAGTATAACCACTGGAATGCTTCATGTGCGTTCTTCGCAGGCACAGAGATATCAAAGCCATGTTCTTTTGCCATCATTTTTAATTCTTGAAGGGAACGAATTTGTTCGGAGATTTCTTCCCGTAAACGAATAACATCTTCTGTCAAAGAATCTACTTCTAATTGAAGCAGGTCGCCTTTTTTCTCAGCGATTAGACGATCAACACCGTATAAAGCTACACGACGGTAGTCACCAATGATGCGTCCACGACCGTAGGCATCTGGAAGACCTGTAATGATACCTGCACGACGAGCCTTTTTCATATCTTCTGTATAGGCATCGAAAACACCTTGGTTATGTGTTTTACGAATATTGGTAAACAAGTTAATGATAGATTCTGGTACTTCAAAGCCGTACGCTTTGCAAGCATCAATCATCATGCGGATACCACCGAAAGGTTGAAGTGAACGTTTAAATGGTTCGTCTGTTTGTAAACCTACAACCTTTTCTTTATCTTTATCCAAGTAACCTGGTTTATGGGATGTAATGGTAGAAGGAGTGTTAACATCTACATCAAGCACACCACCATTTTCACGTTCTTTTTTTGTTAAGTCAGAGATGATATCCCAAAGTGCTTTTGTATTAGCTGTAGCACCGGCCAAGAATTTGTCATCGCCATGATATGGAGTGATGTTTTCTTCAATGAAGTCACGAGTATCAATCGTTTTTGTCCATTTCCCTGGCTTAAAACCTCTCCATGCGTGTTCAAATGTCTGTAGGTCTTTTTCTTGAATCGCCATCTTACATACCTCCTCAAGTATTGGCTCGTTGTTCTGTACTCGGCAGCACAACTCTTTACATGAGGTGTCTCTGCCTGTAACGAAGGCCATTCTATATTGTTAAAAAGCTATTGAAGGATCTGTTGCGTAAGAGAGCTTGTTTGGATTCTGAACAGCTGCTCTTTACAACTTCATCATACAAGAGAGATTGTGTGATGGTGTGTGAAAAAGATCACATATGTACCTATTTTGTGATATGGTTCACAAATTTGTTTCATTTATCTACTAAAACTGTTTTAATACCAAAAACCATTGATATATAACACATTTCAGATCATCAAAAAAGAAAAATGATACAGGTTATATCCCTGTATCATTCATTTCTTCCTTACTCCATATTCACGGTAACAATATCCCCGATCACCTGTAATTGATAGATTTTTACTTGGCCTGTGTCCGGTTCCTGAACCTGACCGCTTTCTAAGCAAATCTTCCAATCGTAGAGAGGATCATACACATATTTACCAGAGACAATCCCTTCCGATATAGGCCCTCCTCGATGCGGACTTATATCTTCAAGCGCACACATACTCCCATCTGATAGTCGAAAAACGCAAATTCGTTCCTCTCCTACCTGTACCACTCTTCCCAGTTGAACAGGGAACTCTTCCACTTGTCCAATGGTTATTGTTTTAGTGAACTCCCCCATGCTGTTTTCCCCCTTTTCGCTTGACATTGGTCCGTTTCGCTTCTCTGTACTATGACAGACTTTCCACCTTAATTGGTTCAAACAGCTGTGTTCTTGTTTCTTGATCTTGCAGTACTTTTTTCCATGGGTCTTGGACTTGTCCAAGTGCCAATTCGATACGAGTAAAAAGCTCCTGGCGATTCTTCACATCTTCGACCACATTTTTAGTGATATCTTCAAGCCCCATTCGCTCAACCCACTCAGAAGTACGTTCTAGATACTTTCCTGTTTCACGATAGTACTGGATAACTGCGCCGCAAATTTCAACTAGCTCCTCATCATTTTTTACTTTGCACAATAAGTCTGCGACACGTGCCTTTATACCACCATTACCGCCAACATAGATTTCCCAACCGCCATCGTTACCTACAATCCCGATATCTTTCGTGCAGGACTCGGCACAGTTACGCGGACAACCATTTACCGCCATTTTAAATTTAGCTGGCATATCGAGACGCTCGAATTTTTTTTCCAAAGCAATCCCCATACCAATCGAATCAACTGTCCCAAATCGACAGAAACGAGAACCAACGCAGGTTTTTACTGTACGCAAAGCTTTGGCATAGGCATAACCGGATGGCATATCAAGCTCTGCCCAGACTTTTGGCAGGTCTTCCTTCTGTACACCTACCAAATCGATCCGCTGCCCACCTGTCATTTTCACCATTTTCACATCATATTTCACAGCAACATCAGCGATTTTCTTTAAATCTTCTGCTGTTGTTACTCCACCGTACATACGTGGTACCACCGTATAAGTACCGTCTTTATTAATGTTAGCGTTCAAACGTTCATTCACAAAACGAGAAGCCTTTTCATCCTGATACGTTGTCGGATGAATCATTCCCAAGTAATAGTTCAATGCAGGACGACATTTGGAGCAGCCTTCTGGGTTTTTCCATGCTAATACATGCATCACTTCTTTAATCGTAGTTAGACCCATCTCTTGTATCTGTGCTACGATTTCATCACGGCTCAACGTGGTACATCCACAGATGCCTTGTTTGTTCGCATTGACATCAAAATGATCACCGAGTACATACTGTAGCACTTGTTCCACCATTGGCTTACATCCCCCACAGGACCGTGCTGCACCTGTGCAAGCTTTTATTTCATCAACCGTTGAGCAACCTTGTTCCTTTATCGCTGTCACAATACTGCCTTTCGTTACTCCGTTACATCCACAGATAATCTCTTCGTCAGACATCTCCGCTACTAAAGCTGCTTGGTTGCCCCCACCACAACATGTTCCTGAGCCCATTATGGAAGCGTACACCTCGTCAGTCATTTCTGTTTGAGTGTTGACCAGCTTTTGTAAGCGAACGGATTCACTCACATCGCCGAATAGAATCCCTCCAACGATTTTGTTATCTCGAATCAAGATCTTCTTATAGATTTTCTTCCAATCATCCTGCATACGTACGATGGTCATATCTGCTTGATCCTGAAATTCACCTGCTGAAAATACGTCTACGCCAGAAATTTTTAATTTAGTGGATACGACTGAGCCTTCATAGCCTTTCGTCTCAATCTCACATAACTGCTTAGCTAAAATAGCCCCCTGCTCAAATAACGGAGCTACCAATCCATAACAAAGTCCTCGATGCTGACTACATTCCCCAACCGCATACACATCTGGTGCAGACGTTTGTAGCAGGTCATTTACAACAATCCCTCTTGCTACCTCAATATTACTTGCTTTGGCCACGCTGGTATTCGGCACTATTCCTACGGCCATCACAACAAAATCTGCCTCCAGTATGCTTCCATCGGAAAAACGTAGCCCCGTAACACGTTCATCCCCAAGTAGCTCTACGGTTTGTTTGCCCATCGCAAATTGGATGCCCTGACGCTCTAGTTCTTCTTTTAGCATGTTTGCTGCTATGTCATCCAATTGACGTTCCATCAAAACATTACCTAAGTGAACAACCGTTGCTTCCATACCTAAATGAACCAAGCCCTTAGCCGCTTCCAATCCCAACAATCCGCCACCAATTACGGCAGCTTTTTTACAGGTCTTAGCCGCTTCCATCATTTGATTACAATCATGAATGTCTCTAAAGCCAATTACTCCTTGTTTATCCGCACCAGGTACTGGTAAAACAAATGCTTGAGAGCCAGTAGCAATAATTGCTTTATCGTAAGAATATACCGATCCATTATCCGTATACACCTTTTTCGCTTCGGTATCAATCCGAGTCACCGCTGTACCCGTCTGGAGTTCAATCTGATTTTCTTTATACCAGCTATAGTTGTTTAACACGATATCATCAATCGTTTTACTACCTTCCAGCACATAAGATAGCATAATGCGGTTGTAGTTAGGATGAGGTTCGTTTCCTATGATCGTGATGTGATACCTCTCTTTGCTGTGCTTCAAGATTTGTTCAATTACGTTGACACCAGCCATTCCATTTCCAATTAATACGAGACGTTGTTTTTTCATAGACAATCCTCCCAAAATCTTCTATATATGTTTGTGAAATAATGCACAAAAATAACTTTACAAGATTCTACGTGAGTTACGTAATCTACTTTTACTCCATTTAAAACGCTGCTATATCAAGGATTTACTAATCCTTTTATCTGTGTACAGACCGAGTATAGTATAGAAAAAGACCAGCAGATGTGTGGTAGATCACAGGTATAACGACAATTTATCTAGCCGATAAAATAAAGCCGATCGGCTCCTAACAAGACGATCGGCTTTCCTCTATAACAAAATGTTCAATTCCCTTAAAGCATGGCTAATACCGCCCTCATCCACATGCTTCGTCACATAGTTCGCATGCGGAAATACCTCTGGATGCGCATTTCCCATCGCTACTCCCATCCCTACATAACCGATCATCTCAATATCATTCTTACCATCACCAAATGCTACCGCTTCAGATTTGTCTACGGTAAGGTGCTGTAGCAAGGCTTCGATGCCTTTTGCCTTGGAACCATCCTTTGGCATCACATCTAGGGACACGTTATGCCAACGGAAAAAGCGCACATTTGTCAGAGCATCGTCTTGCTCGTAGACCTCCTCTTCTCCTTCTGCGCAATGAAGCCAGCATTGGTAAATCGGCTTGTCACGGAATACCTCTGCATTCATACCAGGTGGTTCAAATAAAATAGAAGAAACAGCACTATTCACCATCTCATTTTCCTCATGTGTCGCATAAAAGGAATCGCCACTTAAATATACGAGTGCATGATTGCGTTCCATTACAAGCTGGTATAGCTTCTCGATACTTTCGACATCAATAGGGGTAGAATAAACCACATCCCCTTTGTGCTCTACATACGCACCATTAAAGCACACCAGTGTCTCAATTCCTAAATCCTCCGCGAGTTCACGAACATGAAAGGGGGAACGCCCCGTAGCAATAACCGTATGAATCCCGCTATCCTGTAACTGACGAAGGGCTTCTCGAGTATCCTCTGGAATTTGCTTCTGTTCATTTAATAGCGTGCCATCCATATCAAAAAAGATAACCTTATAGGACATTCGCTTCTCTCCTTTTTTCTGACTTATTCTTCATTATAAACGAAATATTCCTACTCATTAAGTGAAGTTCTTTGCACGAACCCTAAGCAAGCTGGCATGTTTCTCCCTCTTTGTAACATATAGTCTACAGATGGGGTGATCCAAGATGGCTATTCGCATGAGACGACGGCGTATTCGAGCGTCAAAAAAGAAAATTTTCTTTATTGCTTTCATTGTCTTTCTCGCAATAATCATCCAGAGTATCGTTTTAGTGGAGCAAAAAATTAAGCCTACCTTATTAGTGATCGCCAAACAAAAATCAGAGCAAATTGCCAAAGAAGCCATAGCAGACGCGGTGACCAAAAAGATTGCTCAAATTGATATGAATACGGCTGAGGTTCTAGACATTGAAAAGGATAAAGATAATAAAATACGTGCTATTAATTTTAATTTTCAAGGGTATTCAAAAATCATGGGGGAAGCCAATCAACGCATTAAAAACAGGCTAAAAGAGTTTGAAAGTGAAAAAATTGTAGCGGGTGTCCCTCTCGGATTAGCCTCAGGTAGCTCCTTTTTATCAGATACGGGGCCTAAATTACCTGTCACCTTTGTACCTGTTGGTTCTGCGAAAACATGGCTTGACCCTAAGCTATCGGAAGCTGGCATCAACATGGTAATGGTAACGGTCTATCTTCAAGTCGAAGTACGTTTGCAAGTGATTATACCTTTTGCAACCGATCAAACCGTCGTAACAACCTCCATCCCCATAACCAACTCTCTTGTCGTGGGAGAAGTGCCAGACTATCTGTACAACAATCCACTAGGAAAGCCAGAGGTTCCTAGAATGCAGGTAGAGCCACAAGCTAAATAACGCAAAAAGAATCCTCTCTTTATTGGGAGGATTCTTTCACTTGAAGAACGATATCTCGCCACTCGCTAGCATGAGCTAGTACCATCTGCGGCAAGGTACATGTATCATTTGCTACTTCCAGAAGTAACCGTTCCATTTCCAAAACTGCCAAATCACGCTCCCACTCACTAATCGTTTTGTTTCGTAAGGCCTCCTCCAATTCATCCTCATCCAATACTTCACTTATCCCAGTAGGAGTCATCGCTAAATCCAGATATAAATCATCGTACCAAGGAACACCATTTTCCCCCATACCATGTCGCAGGATCATATCAAAATAAAAATAGACCACGTTACCTGACTGATCCATCATTGCAGTCATAACATAATGTCGACCCGCTGGAAAACATTGAATCCAGACATACCCATCATCTGCTATACAGATTTTTTGTCCCTTAATGGTTACCCAGTATGGTTCTGCCATTTTTGTTAGAACTAGTCCAGTAATGATCCCGTCAAAGTACTCTCCCCGTTTAGCCAGTGGTACAAAATGCTTGTCTAACACTGTTGTCCAACCTGTTACATCTGCATATTTCCGTTTCATGAATAAGTCTCCTTTATATCCTGTAGCAATCATTAGCTCTTATCATTGTAACAGATAGAAGTTTAGTTGGAATTTTGGAACTTATAACATAATTTTTTATCTGAAAATATCGTCAATGGCACTTCACAGATTAAACACAATCCCTTAAAACGCTTGATATGAAAGCGCTTTACGATCATAGCTAAAAATTATAGGATGGTATTATCGGTAAATTGTGATTTTTTTCACTTAAGCTTTTATGAATGGTTATTACAATCATGGTGAACCGATCATGAGTAATCCTGATTGCTATCACGCATTTATGACGTAGATTTTTTTCTAATGCCCCCCCTTCTCATTACTATACATATATCCAAGGAGGTTATCATCTTGAAGGGTTTATCAAAGATTTTTATGCTTTTCTTAAGTATGGCAATCATAATAGCCATGGTTGGATGTAGTGGCCAAGGCACCACTCCAGCTAAAGGTGACTCTGTGACAGCTATCGGTCAAGCTGATGGTAAACACGGACCAATCAAGGTTGAAGTAACGTTTACAAACAAAGAGCTTTCAGATATCAAAGTTCTCGAACAAAAAGAAAACGAAGTATTATCCGAACCAGTATATAAGAAATTGCGAGACCAAATCATTGCAAAAAATAGCACGGAAGTAGACGCGATCAGTGGTTCTACCCTTACAAGCCAAGGCTACATCGGTGCTGTAAAGGACGCAGTGAGTAAGGCAGGTGTGACATTAACTGCCAAAGGTACAGATGCAAAGGCAACAGCTAAAGAAGAGGCTGTGCAGGATTACGATGTAGTAGTCATTGGTGCAGGTGGTGCGGGCTTCGCGGCTGCTATGGAAGCGAAAAAAGCAGGAGCCTCCGTAGTCCTGTTGGAAAAAATGCCATCAATCGGTGGTAATACTCTGATCTCCGGCGCAGAAATGAACGCTGCTAACAACTGGGTACAAGCAAAAAAAGGAATCAAAGATAGCAAGGAATCTCACTACCAAGATACCTTAAAAGGTGGAGACAACGTTGGTGATCCTGCTATGGTGCGTGTGTTGACAGATAATGCAACAAACGCGGCTGAATGGTTAAGAGATGAAATAAAGGTGGAATTCTTACCAGATCACTTATTCCAGTTCGGTGGTCATTCAGTTCCTCGTGCCCTCATTCCTAAAGGTCACACTGGGGCAGAAGTAGTCACAAAATTAAAAGCAAAAGCAGATCAAATGCAAATTCCTGTGAAAACAGAAACAAAAGCGGAAGAATTATTGAAAAATAGCGAAGGACGTGTCATTGGCGTCAAAGCAAAAACCGCTGCTGGTCAAGAAATCACTTTTAACGCAAGTAAAGGTGTCATCGTCGCAACAGGTGGATTCGGCTCTAACGTAGAAATGCGGAAGAAATACAACCCGATTTTGGATGAAAGCTATATGTCTACCGATACCCCTGGTACAACGGGTGACGGTATCGTAATGAGTGAAAAAATCGGAGCAGCAATCACTAATATGGAAAGTATTCAAACATACCCAATCTGTAATCCTAAGACAGGGGTTATTTCTCTGGTAGCGGATACACGTTTTGATGGAGCTCTTTTAGTGAACCAAAGTGGTAAACGCTTTGTAGAGGAATTAGAGCGCCGAGACGTGATTTCTCAAGCGATTCTGGCTCAGGAGGGTAAATATGCCTATCAGGTGTGGAATCAAGCTGTAGGCGATATTGGTAAAACAGTAGACGTGCATAAAGATGAGTATGACATGCTTGTAAAAGAAGGCTTACTAATTAAAGCTGATACATTGGAAGAGGCAGCAAAACATTTTAACATCCCAGTAACAGAGCTACAAAAAACAATTGACCGTGTAAATGGATTTGCAAAGAATGGTAAAGACTTAGATTTCAATCATCGTGGAAAATTAATCGAAATGAAACAAGGTCCTTGGTACATTGAAAAAGCGGTTCCTTCTGTTCATCATACCATGGGTGGACTAGTCATCGACCCAGAAACTCATGTATTAGATAACAACGGAAAAACAATTGCTGGTCTTTATGCAGCAGGCGAAGTAACCGGTGTAGTTCACGGTAAAAACCGACTAGGTGGTAACGCAATCACTGATATTTTCGTTTTCGGCCGTATTGCTGGTCAGAATGCAGCAGCACAGAAATAATACAGTTTTTTTTACCAGATAGAAAGAACACCAGAAGGCTACCGGAGATTTTTCGGTAGCTTTTTCTTTTTCCATGCACGATATATAAGAAACTCTGCTCTTATCATATGCTTCAGATTGTTGATAGTAACAGATCTAGCCCCATCCCATGTAGACAACCATCATCATAGAGAAAAATAAAAGTTTTCCGCATATAATTGATAACGATTTTCATTGACATTATATTCTGATTTTTTTACAATCAAAATGCCAATATGTACTATTTTTCAAGAGAGGGGTCTCTGTCATGTCCTGTTTATTGCAGAGCCGCCGAGCCAAAGTCTGGGCATTATTGACCGGTATCTTGTTGCTATTAGTCTCTATGCTGATGAGTATCTTGTTCGGCTATCATATGTTTACCTTCCACATGTTATTCGACATGCTATACCAATTTGACGGATCAAAAGAGCATCTGCTCCTCAGAGATGTTCGATTACCAGCAGCTTTTATTGCAGCCAGTGTGGGGGCGAGTTTAGCTATTGCTGGAGTTTTGATGCAAAATCTTACAAAAAATCCGTTAGCTTCACCCTCTTTGTTCGGTATTAATGCCGGTGCAGTGCTTTTTATCGTGCTGACTTTATTTTTCTTTGACTCAGACTTAACTCTCACACAGATGGTCTGGATCGCTTTTGTTGGAGCTGGTGTGACCGCAGTGCTGGTATTGATCCTGGGCACGATGGGTAAAGATGGCTTTTTACCCATCAAAGTTACACTGGCAGGAGCGGCTGCTTCGGTATTTGCTTCCTCATTTACTTCAGGGATTATGCTCATAAATAATGAATCACTAAATCAAGCGTTGTTTTGGCTAGTAGGCTCCGTAACTGGACGAAAAATGGAGCATCTCACCACGGTCTTGCCTTATATGGTGCTCGGCTGGATTATTGCTCTGTGTCTCTCTCACGCTCTCAATTTAATGGCGATGGGAGATGATATGGCAAAAGGCTTAGGTTTACACACTGCTTTTGCTAAATTTCTCATCATTCTTGTGGTCATTTTATTAGCTGGTGGCTCTGTTTCCTTAGCTGGTCCAATTGCTTTTGTGGGACTTATTATCCCCCATATCTGTCGCTATATTGTTGGAGTTGATCATAAATGGCTGATTCCATTTAGCGGAGTATTCGGGGCTATTCTATTGGTTGCTGCTGATACGGCCTCTCGATTCTTATTGATGCCAAAAGAGGTCCCCGTCGGCGTAGCCACCGCTTTATTAGGTGTTCCATTCCTTATTTATATCGCTAGAAGGAGTAGCTATGAGTAAACCATCTCTTGTGCATAAATTTATAACCATTCGGAGCAACAAACCAGCCCTGTCCGCCCAGCTTTCTATTCGGGACTTGCTTGTATTCGTTATCTTATTTTTGCTATTGATTGCCTGCACGATTATCAGCATTGCCTTTGGCACGACTCGAATCCCTATCCCTGACATCCTAGCCACGTTTGTGGGTGGAGATGTGACGAATCGAATCGTCATCCTGGAATTACGAATGCCAAGAACGTTAATGGCCATTATGATTGGGGCTGCTTTAGGTGTAGCCGGTGCCATCACACAAGGAGTCTTCCGCAATCCCCTAGCTTCACCCGATTTATTAGGTGTGACAGGTGGAGGTTCGGTTGCAGCTGTAGCCTTTATGACATTTAGTAATGGCCAAGCTAGCATTCATTGGCTACCACTTCTTGCGATTGGAGGTGCTTTTGCGACAGCATTAATAAACTATACGTTCGCTTGGAGAGGTGGGGTTTCCCCTTATCGACTAGTATTGATTGGCATCGGAATTTCTACTGCCATGTCTGCATTGACCACTTTTTTATTAATAAGTGGCCCAGCTCATCTAGCCTCTCAGATTCTTGGATGGTTAACTGGCACGATTTACGGTACATCCATGAAACATGTTATAGCTATTTTTCCATGGATCGTCATTTTTGTACCGCTCACTTGGTTGCTTGCTCGCAGACTGAATGTGTTAACGCTAGGTGATGGAATCGCAACCGGATTGGGTAATCCTGTACAGATAACCCGCTTTCTACTACTTATAATCAGTGTAGCCCTCGCTGGAGCTGCTGTAGGACTAGCTGGCAATATCTCATTTATTGGACTAACTGCACCCCATATTGCTCGACGTTTAGTCAGCTCGCTTTATGGAGTATTAATTCCAGCCTCTGCGTTATTAGGTGCTATTATTTTGGTGTTGGCTGATCTTGCAGGCAGAATGCTATTTTCCCCGCTCGATATACCTGCTGGTGTATTTACTGCGATTATTGGAGCACCATTTTTTCTCTACCTGCTCTATCGTGGATACGGGAAAAAGTAATAATATACAATCTGTTCTGGAAATTTTCATTGACATGTACCATTTATTGTATATAAAATATATTTGATAATGATTATTGTTATCATTTGGTGATTGCCAAATTTAAAAAAATTAAGGGGAGAATCAATTCATGATTCAAAAAAAATGGTTTCAAATTCCTGTATTGATGCTACTTTGCATGGTATTTTCTCTTCTTGTAACCGGTTGTGGTGGCTCGGCTAACAATGCAACATCAGCTCCTGCAAGTCCTACAACAGAACCAGCAACAACACCAGCAGGTGATTCTTACACCATAGAACACGCCATGGGGAAGACAGAGATAAAAGGTACCCCCCAACGAGTAGTTATTTTAACAAATGAAGGAACCGAAGCACTATTGGAGCTTGGGGTAAAACCAGCAGGTGCTGTTAAATCAGGTGTAGGCGATGGTTGGTATCCGCATATTAAAAGTGAAATGGATGGAGTAACCGAGCTAGGTGACGAATCGCAGCCAAACATTGAACTAATCGCTTCTTTAAAGCCTGATTTGATCATTGGGAACAAGGGACGTCATGAAAAAATCTACGATCAATTGAAAAGCATTGCACCTACTGTCTTCTCTACAGATTTAGCAGGTCAATGGAAAGAAAACTTCAAATTGTATGCAAAAGCTTTGAATAAAGAAGAAGAGGGCAAAAAATCCATGGCTGCTTATGATAAGCACGTGGAAGAGATTAAAACAAAACTGGGCGATAAAGCTAATATAAAAGTGTCCGTTGTTCGTTTCTTGCCAAATGCAGTACGTATCTATCAAAAAGACACGTTCTCTGGCGTAATGCTGAAAGATTTAGGTGTAGCTCGTCCTGCAGCCCAGGATAAAGATAACTTTATGGAGGTCGTTACCAAAGAACGTATTAATGATTTAGATGGTGACGTCATGTTCTTCTTTAACGCAGACTATGATGAGAAAAAAGGCGGCACAAAGAATCAGCAGGAATGGATGAACGATCCACTCTTTCAAAACCTTCATGTAGCTAAGAAAAATACGGCTTTCCAAGTAAACGAGATTATTTGGAACACGTCTGGTGGTATCAAAGCTGCGAATAAAATGCTAGATGAGTTTGTAACCTTCATTGAAAAATTGTAAGTTCGAAATAAGTGAATAGGTAGCGTTTAACTAGATACCGTTTCTAAACCAGGTGTATCCCTGTAGCTCCTAAAAATAGGAGGACAGTGGAGGCACCCTTTTTTTATTGGTACCCTTTTATTTATAACGCTATTCGTCTTCAAACTGTATATATGACAACCGTACATGGAGTTTTGCTACATCCCAGGTTTCTGATAAGTGGAGCCCATTTAGGATTGTGTGGAGTGGTTTTTATTATTTCGCTCTATCAATTCGGACTGAGCGCTTTGTTGCTTCTACAACCTATGTGTATATTTCCGAGTTAGCCTGCATGTTTTACCTATAAAATACAAATACTTCCTACTAACTACAAGTAAACTAGGTATCTGACTACTCTTTTGTTCATTACTGATATACAAGGAGTTAATTATGTCCACTTTTTTTCAACGTGCAAAACAGTTACGCCAGAACCATTTGTCTGCAAAGAACAATTCAAAAGAGAATATTCCCTTTTCATCAGATTTATCGATATCTCTAGCTCAATTACAAGATGTTTTTGGAAAAAGCTTCGATGTCACTACACGCGAAATTTACCTGAATCAATTACAAAAAAAAGCGGCTATTCTCTATGTAGAAGGAATTATTGATAAACAACAATGGAAAGAATTTTTATCGCCATTTACCTCAAATCAAAAAGAATCGAAAGACCAATCTGCGCAGACAAACGCGGAAACAAAGTCAGCTCCTTCCATTGAACAGCTGGTTACTACTCTCGCTGTTTGTCGGAAAGTCAAAACACATGAACGGCCCGCTGATTGCGTAGAGGACATTCTTCTGGGATATACGGCACTGCTGATCGACTCGTATGCTAGTGTTTTTCTACTGGATACAGCCTATTTTCCCTCACGTCCAATGGATGAGCCGGTCACAGAGTCGGTTATTCGGGGACCACGGATTGGCTTTGTCGAAACGATCGCCGATAACGTTGCCCTATTGCGCCATCGTATACGAAATCGCAAATTAACCTTCCTCTCTCAACAAATTGGGGAGCTTGCTCCTAAAAAGGTCGTTATCTCTTATTTAGAAGATATTGCAAACCCTGCCTTAGTGGACGAGTTAATACATCGTGTGAGCAACATCAAGATTGATGATCTACAGGAATCCAGTTATTTGGAACATTTGATTGAAGATGATCCTTGGTCACCTTTTCCGTTGATTCAAAGTACGGAACGACCAGATCGTGTGGAAGCTGCCTTATTAGAAGGACGAGTAGCAATTTTGATCGATGGTTCACCATTTATCTTAATTGCTCCCGTTACCTATCCCATGCTGCTACAGTCCCCTGATGACTACTATCAAAAGTGGTATATCGGATCGATCCTACGATTTCTTCGCTTTATTTGCGTACTAATCTCGCTGTTCCTACCTTCTCTCTATGTGTCACTAGTCTCTTATCATCAAGGGCTGATTCCAATGCGGCTCGCCTTTACGATTGCTGGGACACGGGAAGGCGTACCATTTCCAACCATTATTGAGGCATTAATCATGGAGATTACTATTGAAATTTTGCGTGAAGCAGGATTGCGCCTCCCTAAACCTTTGGGGCAAACGATCGGAATTGTTGGTGGGCTAGTTATTGGACAATCTGCTGTAGAGGCAGGGATTGTAAGTCCAATTATGGTCGTGGTGGTAGCTCTTACTGCCATCGCTTCATTTACTATCCCCCAATATGAAGCAGGGATTGTCATTCGTATTTTACGTTTTGCAATGATGTTATCTGCTGCTTTTTTAGGTTTGTATGGAGTTATTTTGTTCTTTATTATTCTTACTTCTCATTTGGTAAAGCTAAAAAGCTTCGGTGTCGATTATCTAGCACCGTTAACACCGATCATGCTAAAGGATTGGAAAGATTTTATTTTACGCCTGCCTCATAAATTGCTAGTAAGGCGCCCTCAAATTCTACACCCGCTTGATACGAAAAGAATAAAGAAAAAAACTCAATAAAATTCTACCAAGAAATGAACAAGAAGGAGGTACGAGAAGAATGTCACTTAATTTCCAGCCTAAATTCTCTGGTCTTGATGTGTCCTCTTTTATTGCATCTATGGTCATAGGAGTATCTATTCTGACTCTGCCACGCGTTGCTGTAGAAGCAGTAGGGACAGCCGATGTTTGGATTGATGCACTGGCTGGGGGAATTTTAGCAATGATAGCTGGTTATTTTTGCGCCAAATTAAGCCAACAATATCCCTCGTATCACTTTTATAAAATAGTGCAAATTCTAGCAGGGAAATGGATAGGCTCACTGCTAATCCTAATCTATTCCCTCTTTTACTTTTTTTTATGTGTCTATGAAGCACGGGTACAAGCTGAGGTCATTCGTCATTTTTTGTTAGACCAAACACCTATTCATGTGACGATCATCTGTTTTTTACTTGCGGGTTTATACTTAGTAATGGGTGGTGCCCATCCTATTGTACGTCTGTTTCTTCTCTTTTTCCCTGTTACGATCCTTATTTTATTTTCGATAACTCTACTTAATTATCAAAACTTCCAAATTGATAATTTATTGCCAGTTCTAAAGCATGGCTGGACACCATTAATTAATGGCTTGGCAGCCACTTCTCCCTCCTTCATGGGCTTTGAGGTGATAATGTTTTTGACTTATATGATGAAATCTCCAGATGATGCCTCGAAAAGTGTGGTAATTGGTCTTGGCTTTGCTACCCTGATCTACACTACCATTACCCTGATGGTTGTCGGGACCTTAACTGCCCATGAAGTCAAAACGCTTACTTGGCCCACTATGGAGTTCGTAAAGCAGATCGAATTCCCCGGTGCCTTCTTTGAGCACTATGAATTGTTTTTTATGGTCATCTGGGTATTTAGCATTTTTACTACTTTTGTCTTTTGCTTTTATTTGGTCAGTCTAGGATTAAGTCTACTTGTACCGATACGACTACGTTTACTACAAATTTTGTTGACCCCACTTCTATATGCTTTCGCCATGGTACCTCAAAATTTAGACCAAGCATTTTCAATAGGTACACAGCTTGGTTATGTATCAATAATGACATCCGCTGTCATCCCGATTTTACTGTTACTCTTGTCAAAATGGAGGAAATCTGCCAATGCCCAACAAGACAAACAAACATAATTGGTTGGCATGTGCGCTCACTCTGTCGTTAACCCTATTGATATCGGGGTGTTGGGATCGTCAGGAGATTGAAGATTTAGCTATGGTCATTGGTATTGGGATTGATTCTCCAAAGAAGGAAAACGATTCTGATTCGGAACAAAAGGAAGACGCAGAGGGAGCTGGTTCATCTGATGCTGACTCCGAATCAACACAGCAAAAAGTACCCATTCTCTTAACTCATCAAAATGTTGTTCCAAAGGTTCTTACTGGTACTGCTAAAGTAACCGGTACACAGAAACAGGCCTATTTCAATATTTCAGGTGAAGGTGACTCGTTTTTTGAAATAATCCGCAATTTTGCTACTAAAAGCTCCCGGCCCCCGTTCTTTCTGCATGTCAAAACGATGGTAATTGGAGAAGCTATCGCTAAAAAACTAAGCTTGAACAAAATGCTAGAGTACTTTTTACGCGACACAGAACTACGGAGAACTGTACTAGTTGTGGTAGCCAAAGGTCGAGCTATTGATGTACTGAATAAAAAACCACTTAATGAAACACTTCCTGCAATTGAAATCCTTAGCATTCTAGATAATGTGAGAAAAAGTTTAGACATCGCCACCCCTACCCCACTTGGGCATATTTCAGAAAATATGACAACTAAAAGTAGCTTTATGATTCCTCGCATAGAAGTATTAAAAAAAACAATAAAGATATCGGGAGCTTCACTTATTAAAGGTGATACAGGGAGGATGATCGGTTGGTTAGGCGATGAAGAGGTACGCGGTGCCAATCTAATCATTGGAAGTGGAAAATCGAAATGGGAAAAGCACGCAGGTCTTATTAAAACTACCTTGCCACCAAGTAACACCTTGATTATCTATGAAGTACGTACCCTTACAAGTAAAATAATCCCTAAAGTTCAAAATGGACAAGTTTCTTTTTCTGTAGAGATAAAATTAAATGGGCGAATCGGCGAAGACTGGTCTCCAACGGAAAATAGCTTTGAAGACAGCTATCTTGAGAAAGCTGGAGAAGCATTTGAGAAAAAGATCAAGGAATTAACTAGAAACACTCTTAACAAGCTCCAAAAAAAATGGAAAATCGATGTTTTGGGATTTCAAAAGGCTCTGTCTGTTCATTATCCCGATGTTTTGGAAAAAATGAAGGACAATTGGGATGAGGAATTTAGCAAGATCCCTATTGACGTTCAAGTAAAGGTGCATGTAAGAGAATTTGGTTTAAAAGGATCGAAACACTAACCCATGCTCCATCATAAAAAATCCAAACCCACAGGATGCCTACCCCTGTGGGTTTTTATACATTAGCCTTGACTATAATCAAACAAAGAATTAATATGTCTATAAATAAACAAACGAATGGAGAATTCATCTATGGATATTTTAGCTGATATGTTTTGGAAGGCATCTATGGAAGAAATAAAAAACGGCTATGTATACAATGAAAAACAAGAGTGTTTTACATGTCTAATTTGTGGTCAGTCCTATGAGGCAGGGATCATATACCCAATTGGTGAAAATTGGTGTGAGGCAAAAAAAGCCATGAAGCATCATATTCATGCTACTCACACCTCGATGTTTCACTTTCTTCTATCGCTGGATAAAAAAATGACGGGTTTAACCGATGTTCAGCGTCAACTCCTTGCCCTGTTTTATGAAGGACAAACCGATGCCCAAATTGTACAAAATGGCGAAGGGCGTAGCAATTCTACTATCCGTAACCATCGATTTATGTTGAGGGAGAAAGAAAAACAGGCCAAGATTTTTCTAGCCATCATGGAATTGCTGGGAGAAGCTAGCCAGTCTACTTCTAAATCACACATTGCTTCTGAACATTCAGCCCAATCCACATCAAATAAGAAAAAAATACGTGAAACGAAAAGCCCTTTTCTTGCTGTTCCCCCTACTGTTCGATTTCAAGACGAGCGTTTTGCTATGACGGAAGAAGAATATCAAGAAATTTTACGTACGTACTTTCCTAATGGATTAGATGGAATGATAAAGGAATTTCCACTCAAAGAGAAGCGTAAAGCAGCAATCTTGCATCATATCGTTGGTCGTTTTGAGCGCAATAAGCTCTATACGGAAAAAGAAGTAAATGCCATACTTACAACCGTGTATAACGATTACGCCATTTTACGTCGCTATCTAATTGAATACGGCTATATGGACCGCAAAGCAGATGGTAGCTCGTACTGGCTCATTCCATTTACAGCGAAATCGACAACAGAGTAACAGCAAATCAGATGCTACTACCTGCTCCGACCTGCTGACGAAATAAAAGGTAATCGGTATCGTTTCTCTCGCCTGTTTATTACATTTTCGTTTGCATAATCACCTGCTGCAAGAAATGGGAAACAAAGCGATTAACATCTACGTCCAAGCATACATCCACATTTGGCGACTGCTTTGGAGGATTCCGTCTGTCACCAATGGTTCTACCGATGGAGGCAGAGCCTTCCGTGTCCACTTGTACGTACATTGGTGTTGTTTTGACAAAGGACGGATCAATAACCACCCCTACTGCTAGTGGATCATGTAAAGCGCATCCTCCGAGGTAGGGGTTAATTTTAGCGTAGGCATCCATATAGAATTCACAACAAGAAGCTAGAAACGCGCCTACTGCTGTACCCGACTCTCTCCACATCTGTGTATGTACCTTGGTCAGCAAGGTTTGCATGGTCACATCAAGTCCTACTAAGGTAATCGGTATTCCTGATTGAAACACAAGCTCTGCCGCCTCTGGGTCGGTATAAATATTAGCTTCGGCTACCGGAGTTACATTTCCTGGAACCGTTACTGCACCGCCCATAATGACAACTTTCTCTACGAGTGAAACAATCTCAGGGTCCTTCATAATAGCCAATGCCAAATTGGTTTGGCTGGCAACAGTAATGAGCGTCACTTGCTTCGGGTATTTACGAACTTGTTCAATGATAAAATCAGCGGCATGCTGTTCGATTGCCTTCGCTTTTGGTTTGGGTAAATGGGTATTACCAATTCCATCCTCCCCATGTATATGTGTAGCATTCGCTTTTAGAGGGGAACGTAGTAACGGTTTGCCTGCTCCTTTTGCCACAGGGATATCCGTTGCCTCTAAAATCTCTAGCACTTTTAATGTATTTTCTGTCGTGATATCCACAACATGATTTCCAAAGCTGGTGGTTAGACCTAGTACGTGTAAAACAGGCGATTGTATCGCATAAGCAATCGCAAGCGCATCATCAATTCCCGTATCAACGTCTAAAATAACGTATTTCATCGATTAATTCCCCCGCTCGCATCCATCGTTAAGGTAGCGATCCAATGTTGTATGAAGCGCTCACTATCTACCTCTACACCAGTCAGCACTTTCTGTCCGACGCTTGCTGTTTGTCGCAGATCAGCGATAAGCGCTCCACGTGAGACCTCTCCCTTACATTCCACTTGAACAAAAGTCTCTTTGGTACGAATCAAAGTACTATCTAGTGCTATCCCCACAGCTAATGGACCTTGCATAGCAAATGAGTGCTTGTTTTGCTCGCTATCTTCACATTGCCCAAACTGAAAAAGCGCCATCTCTTTTATAAAAGAAAGCATGCTCTCTGTCTGTTCTGTTTTCTTGTTTAACAACTCGGCTAGGTGACTAGACGTAAACATCGTTGGTTGAGTTATATCTAAGCTAACTAACGTGATGGGCAAACCGGCTTCTAACACAAATAAGGCAGCCTCGGGATCTCCCCAAAAATTACATTCTGCCGCGGCCGTTACATTTCCAGCTTCACGAATCGCACCACCTGCAATAATTACCTTCTTTATTTTTTTTCCAAGCGAGGGATCCTTGGCGACTGCATTCGCTAGATTTGTGAGGCGTCCCATGGTTATAATGATCAGCTCATTTTCGCATTCTTTCGCTTTCAAAAGGATAAAATCACTGGCTGACATGGCCAAAGCTGTGAGCTTAGGTACAGGTAAATTAGCATTCCCCAGACCATTGGCATCATAATTTTGCCCATATTCAATCTCTTTTCGAATCAACGGCTTGCTGGCTCCCTTTACCACTGGTACCTCATACCCTGCTTGTACTGCTTCGACTACCTGTAAGGTATTATAAGTTGCTTGCTCTAGGCTAACCTGTCCTGCTCCAGTAATAATGCCTTCTACACGAGCCTCCCTAGATTGCAACGCATATAAAATAGCAAGTGCATCATCAATGCCGGTATCTACATCTAGTAACAACCGTTTTTGGTCTGCCATTGTCCCACTCCTGTCGTTAGAAAAAAGCTATTTTGTCCATGATTGTAAAGCCTCGTTAACTCCAAGTGTACCATATTTTCTCTCTGGCATGATCAGTGAAGAAATTGCATTTGGACTTCCTCAAGCATTCAAACTTTTCTTCTATTACATCCCATTATTTACAGCGAAATATTCTTTTGATACAATTTTAGTAAACCTAACTATACTATTCGTTTACATTAAGAATTGAGGTGCCTCATGCAACATCGCAACGAAAATTTACGAACTTATATGGTAATTGCTATTTTCACTGCTATTAGTGCTGTATTTGCACAGATTACAATCCCGTTGCCAATCGTGCCTATTACAGGCCAAACTCTAGCTGTAGGCTTGGTGGCAACTGTACTTGGAAGTCGCTATGGTACCATTTCCATGATACTTTATGCCGTGCTAGGAGCGATTGGTGTACCAGTATTTGCAGGCTTCTCCGGCGGTCCACAAGTATTAATAGGACCTACCGGCGGATTTATCTTTGGCTTTATTGCTACTGCCTTTATAATGGGTTATCTTCTTGAAAAAACAAAGTATACCTTCACTATGGCACTACTTGCTAACCTACTTGGTATGGTCGTCACTTTCCTCTTTGGCGTCACCCAACTAAAGCTAGTCTTGAACCTAAGCTGGGCTGGTGCAATGGCTGCGGGGGTAACTCCCTTCATCGCTGGTGGGGTGATTAAGGCAGTCCTAGCTGCTTACGTAGGAATCATTTTGCGGAAACGTTTAATTTCAATTGGAATGCTAAAAGATAAATCTTCAGCCAATCGTCTGGTAACGAACTAAATGATTTCGATCATGTTTGTCATAAACGATAAGAAATCCCGTCTCTGGTATCAGAACCAAAGACGGGATTTCTCTATTTATCGCAATGATGAGCTCACTTTTATAAATAAGGGCTCTCGTGCTTCGCTTTCAGCATATTCCAGCGACGCTCCACCTCTTGTTCAAATTGCTTGAGAGAGGATTCATTCTCAGGACGCAACAGGTGTCTCGTCTTACCCAATAATTGAAGCCACTCCGTCACTGGTACACGTTTGTTTTTCTCTTCCGGATTGAACGTAATCTTAGTTATACCCTTCTCTACTTCATATAACGGGAAGAAGCAACTAGTAACGGCTGTTTCCACGATAGATTTCCCCTTATCCTCTGGGGCTTTCCAGTTTAGTGGACAACTAATTAAAATTTTTCCGTAAACCATACCGACATGCTGTGCATACCATTGTGCTTTTGCTGCCTTTTTAATTAAATCCTGTGGAAAAGCCTCCGTTCCTGTAAAAACGTAGGGAATGTTGGTTGCCGCCATGATTTGTACCGTATCTTTATGGTGGAAGGACTTACCTTGTCGCCCTTCTCCAAGATTGGAGGTAGATGTCATATGCCCCATTGGCGTGGAGTACGACATTTGCGATCCTGTATTCATATAGCCTTCGTTATCATATTCCAGGATGATTAGCTTATGATTGCGTAAAGCTGTACCTATCGCAGGTCCCATTCCAATGTCCATGCCACCGTCACCAGAAATCATAATGAAGGTCACGTTGTTCTGATCTACCTCAATTTCTCCACGACGGATGCGTTCCCAGAACATCTCCACGACACCTGAGAGCGTAGCAGAGCCATTCTGGAATAGATTATGGATATAATTGACCTTATGAGCGGAATAGGGATAACCCGTCGTTACAACCATCGCACAGCCTGTGTGGAAAAGAACGACAATGTCACCTTCAATTCCTTTAAAGAACATTTCTAGTCCAGAAAAAATTCCACAGCCTGGGCAGGCACCGTGACCTGGGGCGATACGTTTCGCTTTTTTGGTCAGCATGCGCATTGGTGGTACTTTAACTTTCAAGTCACCACTCTCTTCATCTTGAGTAACTGTAATAAACCCACTAGTTTGCTCTTTAGTCAAAGGTTCAATCACGCGTATTGGACGATCTTGATCTTCGCCAGGCGTAATGCCATGATAGTCAAAAGAAGCAACTTCTTCTCCCTGTAATTTTTGTAAGCACAGTGTAAAGAACGCTTCTGCATCTGTAGCATAAAAATCTTTGCCTCCCAAGCCAAAAATCCGCGTTAGGATAGTCGTATCAGCCTTGGCGTCCAGCATAGCTGCTTTAATTTCATGACTTAGATTACCACCATGAGCTCCGTAGGAATCAGCACGCTCCCCTACTAACACTACTTTTACATGTCGCAACGCTTCCTGCACAGCCTTTTTCGGAAAAGGACGGATGATATTAGGAGAGACAACGCCTGCTTTAATTCCCTTTTTACGTAGGCTATCTACTACATCACGGGCGGTATCAGAGGCGGAGTTTAGTAGAAATAAGGCTATCTCTGCATCCTCCATCATGTATTCATCCAGCAAGCCATAGCTTCGGCCTGTTAGCTCCTCAAATTCTTTAGCCACATCAAGGAACACCTGCTCTGCCTGATACATGGCTTGAGACTGCTGAAATTTGTTATTAATATAATCAGGATCATTCATATATGGACCGATGGTAGTCGGATTTTTAACATCAGTGGAGTCAATATAGACCGTATTCTCTCCGACAAATTGGGAAACAGTTTCACGATCCGTAAAATACTGCACGCGACGCTTCTGATGCGAAGTAAAAAATCCATCCGAAGCCACTATTACTGGTAACCGAACCTCTTGATGTTCGGCTACACGCAGAGCTAATAGATTCATATCATACACAGCTTGTGGGTCCTTAGCTAAGAGAATTGGCCAGCCTGTGTTCAGTGCATAGTATAAATCGGAGTGATCCCCACGTATATCCAATGGTCCTGACACAGATCGTGTTACTAGATTTAAGACCATTGGGAAACGAGTACCGGATTGAACGGGTAACTGCTCCAGCATATATAATAATCCATTTGCTGAAGTAGCATTGAATACGCGTCCACCCGCCGTAGAAGCTCCATAGCAGATCCCAGCTGAACCATGCTCTCCATCTGCCGGAATCATTACGATATCGTGCTCTCCATTTGCTTTCATCTCATCTAGATATTCAGCAATTTCTGTCGATGGAGTAATCGGAAAATAACCCATTACATGATAATTGATCTGAGCAGCTGCTTTAGCAGCCATTTCATTTCCAGACCTAAAATCAACGGTCTGTGCTACACAGGCTTGGGGTTTTCGTTCTGGTGACGCTGTTGTATTTACACTCATGTCCCTAGCTCCTCCCTTTACGCTCTTACCATTGCAAATGAATGTTTAACGGCATGCTCACGTGCATATTGTTCTTCTTCTCGTTCACGAGTTAGCGATCCAGTTGGACAAACCTCCACGCATTTCATACAGCCCTTACAATATTGATAGTCGATACCACGTAAAAACTGTTGAGCACGACCACGTTTATCTTCGCCCTCTTCCCAAACAAAACAGTAATCAGGGCAGTGCATTTCACAGGCTGCACAATGAATACATGTCTCTTCGTTAAAATGCGGTAGATAGCCTTGACGAGAGGTACTCAGATCTTTTAACACCGAGTTACCTGGATTTGTAATAACGCCCCCGATCGGCTGTGTTAGATAGCCAAGCACGGTTCCCACGCTTCTTTGAATAGATGGCTTGCTTTCTTGAAGATTTGCTGATGGTGCAAAGGTTGTGATGGTACCTTCCGCATACCCTGCATCAAATGTGCGTAGATTAGACTCGACTAACTTAGGATACTTGGCCTCGAACGTTTCTCGAATCATCTGTTTGACAGCCTCTGGACGTAGAAAATCCACAACTCGGCATAAGGCGCCCATCATCGCTGTATTAATACGGGTTTTTTCACGCAAAGAAATCCCCAAAGCATCCACACATAAGATAGTTCCAGAGATTAGCCCTGTTCGTTCTTTGATTTCTTCAGGTGTCTTAGTGGTATTAACGATCAGAATATCGTCTGATCCTAGTCCAGAGATACAATTTTGTGTCGTCAGCATTGCTTCATGAAATACACCCACTACGTGTGGCTCATCGATAGGAGAAGTGGCACGTAATTTAGTTTCAGGGTTGGCAAAACGGACGAAAGCTTTTACTGGGGAACCTTTTTTCTCTGACCCGTAGGAAGAAAAATTGGAACCATTCAGCCCTAAATGAATGACGCCAGCTTCTGCCAGCATTTTACCAGCTAAATTTGCCCCTAGTCCTCCTATTGATTCCAAACGGATTTCGTATAAGCCCAACTCATTCATCTTCGTTAGCCTTGTTTGTGCATTCAATTCTTACACCCTCCCATTGTCCCTATGTAAAAATCCTCATCTATCATTTCCTTGTCTTTCCTGATCTAACGTCGGTTTGGAAACTGTTTTTGTAAACACTACTTTTTATCTTTCTATCTTTCGTCATTTTAAGTTTTATTGCTAGGAAACATTGTGAAAAACATCACACAAAATACAGTTAAGCTCCCTCTCCTTTTACATATAGAAGCTAATTGGCCTTTTCTCATATCTTTATTTCCATTAGGTAGATATTGAATTGTGATAGGGGATTTATGTAAAATAGAAAAGTATGACATTTATGAAAGAGGAAACTATTGTGGAGAATCGTTTAAGAGAATATGATTTTATTCGGGTCTTGTGCGTGTTAGGCGTAATTGCCATCCATGTGACATCGCATTTTGTCACTCGAACCGATTTTGCATTTATTTGGAATCAATTGTCACGCTTTGCTGTTCCCATGTTTATGCTTTTATCCGGATTCTTTCTTTTTTATCAAGATCGGCAACTAAAGCTTCACCAACGACCTTCTATGAAAAAGCGCATAAAAAGACTGATTATTCCTTACATCTTATGGACAATCATCTATGCGCTCTATACTCAAAGTGGTTTACTTCAAAATCAAAATTATCTCATGTGGACCGATTATTTATTCAAAACGTTATGGCAAGGAAAAGGCTATGTCCATCTGTATTTCATGTTAATTGTATTTCAATTTTATTTGTTGTATCCATGGCTACGCTCTTGGTACTACCGATCACCTAACAGCATGCTCTTCGTTTGCTTTATCTTGACTGTAGGCATTCAATCGTTAATCTATCTCTCACAGCATGCTAATGTAGGATTTAACTTACCAAAATTATGGTGGTCCTATAGCATTCCCATACCGGTCTGGATTTTCTTTTTCTCAGCTGGCATGTTTTTAGCCCAATCTAGAGAACGCTGGGAAAACTGGTTCAAAGGGAAAACCTTTTGGCTGATTCTTGCCTGGATCCTTGCATCAGGCTTGATTGTGTTAGATACCATATGGTCTCGTACCTATACCCTGTCAATTAAACCCAGTATTATTTTGTACTGCTTCATCTGTTTTTTCCTTTTTTATAATCTGGGACGCTTGTTTTATCAGAAAAAAAATCCACTTCATTCCATCTTCAATTGGATTTCAGAGCAATCGTTTTTGATCTTTCTGTTGCATCCCTTATTACTATCCTATTTGTCCTCACTGGCTGTTGCTAATAAGCTAGAATTTTTATGGAAAGGGAACCTAGGGATTGTAAATCAATATCTGATTACTGTCATTGCCACTCTGCTAATTACCTACCTATTATCCCGTTTTTCTTGGATACATCTTTTGGGTGGAGTTCCCCCAAAAAGAAGAGCGAAAAGCATATCTACAAATGTGACGACTAAGTCAGAACAAACAACCTGAACAAAACATATACGTTAGATATCAAAGAAAGATGCTTGAAAATGACTACTCTGCATTTTCAAGCATCTGTGTATTATTCTAACTAGCATGATTAGTTATGAATCGCATTGTATTCCCCAATCAGCGGATTTGAATCATAATCACGAGATATCTTCCATTGCTCGCCCTCTTTTACTACATCCATCTGTCCATTCGTTTTAATCACTTTATTCTGTTTTCCATCTGCATAAGATCTTTATTTCGACAATCTTTTGTATATTTTTCCATTTTTTACACAAAAAGCGTGTCCCTTTTATCAGGTGACACGCTCATACATTTGTCTATAAAATAGGAGATAATAGCCGTCCAATCGACTCTTGAAAACGGAGTATACGTGGACGATTATGATATTCTTCTAGCGTAAGCTCAGTACAATGAGGAATATCCTGTAGAAAAAATTCCTCTAGTTTCATCGCCGTTTGACTGTCATAGATAATCGCATTAACTTCAAAATTAAGTTTGAGACTGCGAATATCTAGGTTAGCTGTACCAACAGTTGCTAAACTGCCATCCACCATCATCGTTTTCGCATGCAAAAAACCCTTCTCATATAGATAACAACGTGCTCCTGCCCCTAATAATTCACCTATGTATGAAGAAGATGCCCATTGAACCAATCGATTATCTGAGCGCTTCGGAATCATAATCCTTACATCAATCCCCGAAAGTACCGCTATCTTCAAATCGTTTAATAAGCTTTCGTCTGGTACAAAATAAGGTGTTTGTAAGTATAAGCTCTTTTTAGCAGAATGAATCATTTTTAAATAATTATATTGAATACGCTGATATCTGGACGTGGGTCCACTTGTGACTACCTGCAAGGCAACCTTTCCAGACCCCCTCCACTTAGGAAAATGCTCTTCTGTGTAGAGAATGTTTTGACCTGATGCCAAATTCCAGTCAAGTAAAAAAGTGATTTGTAAAGACGATACTGCTAACCCCTCTATTCTAAGATGTGTGTCTCGCCAATCGCCTAGCACTTGGTCTAAACCAAGATACTCATTACCTACATTAAAACCACCAACAAAACCAATTTTACCATCAACAACAGCGATTTTTCGGTGATTACGATAATTCAAGCGAAAATTAAGATAAGGTATAGGTGAGGAGAAGAAGACTGCTACTTCGCCTCCTGCTTGCTTTAACTCAGCAAAAAAGTTCTTCTTGATGCCAAGCGAGCCAATGTCATCATATAGTACACGGACTTTGACCCCTTGTTTTGCTTTTTTCACCAGTAGGTCAACTAATTGAGCTCCTAAAGTATCCTGACGAAAAATATAGTACTGCAAATGGATGTGATCTGTAGCCTGTTCCAAGCTGGCAAATAACGCTTCAAACTTCTCCTTTCCACTCGTGTAAATCTCTACTTCATTATCTTGAGTTAGTAACGTCTTATTGGTAGTCACATTCATATAGACGAAATCACGATATGTCTCTACCGATACATCTTGATAAACAAGTTTATCCTGCTGGATCTGCTGTTTTTGCCATCTGACCATATCATTGAGGGTTTTATTTTCTCGCTGATTGATACGATACAATTTGCGACCACTTAAATTGCGTCCCAAAATAACGTATATGAAAAAGCCTAAACCAGGAATAAAAAATAGAACCAAAATCCAAGCCCATGTGGCCGTGGCATTCCGTCGCTCTAGGAAGATGAGTGCCATCGCAAGGAAAATGTTAATGACGGATAAAACGAGATAAATTTGGCTGATGAGCCCCATGTATAGGTAACACCCCGCTGACTCTTACATTCCTTTATGTTGCTACTTAATAAGGGTTTATGTATGACTATTTTACCATGTCCTTATACAGCATGTATGGAAAAAAGAAGCGCCCATTCAATGAGCGCCTCTCTCTTTCTTTTTAGCAGACAATTTTGCAACGACGTCTGCATCTTCTTCTGTGGTGTCTGTGGTGGCGTCTGTGGTGTTTATGATGATGTCTACGATGATGTCTATGATGTCTTCTGTGTCTTCTACGTCTTCTTCTCAAATCGCGAAGAGCGCGTCTTAGGAAGCGTTTCGCTTTACGGATATTTCTTCTTGCTCTACGGACATCTCTGTTACTGACACATCTGCGTCTGCGTCTTCTTCGTCTGTGACATGATGACATACTTGATCACCTCTACTTGTAGTTTTGGGGAACGTTGGAGATGATTACAATCTCCTAGACACTTCCAAAACTTAAACATTATCCCCAATAACATACAATGCAAGATGTATGAGCTTCGATACAGACAGATATGCTGAGTCAAACGCCTATTTTTATTTCTACCTACTTATTTTTCAATGGTGCTCGCTAAAAAGAAAATAGGCATAGTCAAAAGCATAGATTTATAGGCTAGACGAATGAAGATACATATGTTTATATACATAGCAAAATTCTATTTACCACTAGAAATAGAAAATTGTGGTGTAAACCTTAAAATAACCTTAATAACATAAATCTATTCTTAATTATTACGTTTTTTTATTGTTTTTATCTGATTTCCTTATATAATTTGCCTTAGGTTGCAATTCTGTCAAAATAAAATTTTGCATTTCTTCTCACAAATAACGTTCGCCATACGTTATTTTTTTTTATACATACATACTTGCTACCGATGCTGCTCGTGGAACTGATCAATTTGATGTAAGAAACAGCGCATGGTATTTGTCAGAAAGGAATCCTTTCTACGAATGAATACTGTTGATACCTGATTATATCCTTCAGGTAATGTAAAATGACGGATGTTTCCTTCTGAATGTAGTCGTAACACCGTTGATTTTGGCACTAGCGAAACGCCGAGTCCTGATTCCACTACTGCTAAGATTGTTTCCAACGTGCCAAACTCCATTATTTTAGTGGGAGTGATCCCCTGTGTTGATAGCCACTGAGTCAATCTCGCCCGATACCCGCATCCTGATCGGAATACAAGAAGTGGCTTGCTTTTACATTCTTCTAATGAGAGGATACCCTTTGCAGCCACTAACACAAGCTCTTCCTCCATGACATGCTCCTGTACAATATCTGGATGTTGTACAGGGCCGCTTACAAAAGCCCCGTCTAGCTGATATTGCAATACATCGCTTACTAGATGCTGTGTAACACCTGATACTAAGGATAAATCTACCCGCGGGAATTTTTTGTGATACGACGACAAGATAATAGGCAGTGCCGAAACCGTCTCAACCGAGCCAATCAGCAATGGTCCAGATGGGTCCTCGCTGGTTTGAAACGACTGTTGCATTTCCTCCATTAGCGCCAACATTTTTTGCGTATAGCCTAAAAGCTTACGACCATCTTCATTTAAGGTCACCCCTCGACGGTGTCGATAAAACAGTGATGTTCCTAGTTCCTTTTCTAGTTGTTGAATTCGAGCGGTGACATTTGATTGGACATAATTTAAGCGTTTAGCTGCCTGACTCACACTACCTTCCTCCGCTACTGTTTGAAAAATACGCAGATCACTTATCTCCATTCCCTATCTTCCTCTTTCTCCATCTCACATTTGATATCAATTATAATGATGGTTAATATCAAATTCAATCATTTTACATGATATCCATTTCGACATATGATGTTCAACGTAAGATTTTTTAGAGAGAGAAAGGTAGAGAGAGAAAATGAAAACAGACAACATCATGAGGGGAGCCTTCCTTTGCTTGGTAGCAAGTGTGGCTTGGGGAGCTATGTTTCCAGTCGCAGAAAGTGCATTTGAATTTATTGATCCGTTTTACTTCTCTGTTATTCGCTATTCTGTTGTTTCCCTCATTTTAATTGGTTTATTAGTCTGGAAAGAGGGCTTCAAAGCGTTACGTTTAGAAGGTCGTGGATGGTCCTTGTGGTTTTTTGGGACAATGGCCTTCACCTGCTATAATCTATTAGTATTCTGGGGACAAAATCAATTAGGAACCTCAGGGGTCATACTGGCCTCCGTCATGGAAGCATTAATGCCGATGCTGTCTGTACTGGTTCTATGGATTTATAAATCAAATAAACCAAAACCGTTTACGATTGGTTGTATCGCAGTGGCTTTAGTTGGAGTCTTTATGGTAATTACAAAAGGAGATGTAAAAGCCTTTTTAATTGGTGGCAGTAGTATATTCGCTGTTCTACTCATCTTTATAGGAGTTTTAGGATGGGTGATCTACACAATCGGAGGCAATCAATTTACTACATGGTCCGTTTTACGCTATTCCACACTAAGTTGCGTCCTAGGCACATTCACCTCGGGACTAGTGGTTCTATTTCTAACTATGCTAAACATTTTACATGTTCCTACTATGACCTCAATATTGGCTGCTGGCAATGAACTTGCTTTTATGATTATTTTTGCAGGTGTGATTGCTTTGATTAGTTGGAACGCTGGAATTAAGCTGTTATCACCAATTAACGGAACATTGTTTATCAACTTTGTACCTGTTACGACATTTATCATTTCCGTCCTGCAAGGGTATAACATGACAATTTATGATGTGGGTGGAACAATGCTAATCATCATAGCCTTAGTATGTAACAACATGTATCAACGTAAGCAAACAAAAGGGGTAGTACCTACTCGTGCGTCTGTAGTAAAATAACCGGGCTGTTCTGCTATCATCTTTTAATCCATCTACATCTAAAAAATCCCCTCGACTGTTTTGCTGAGAATGCAAATGATGATCGGGGGGATTTGTGTATAACCAGAAGTAATAACTGTTTAATCAAGAGTACGCTCCACCTGATTATTGAGCCATTCTAAACAATCCTGCATGACTTCCTCGCGATTTGTATCATTTAACAACTCATGTCTACCTTGTGGATACAATTTATAGGACATTTGTTGCAATTGTAGCTCCTCATACCTTTTTACAAGCTTGTGAATTCCCTTACCACGTATTCCTACTGGGTCCTGGTCACCTGCAATAATGAAGACAGGTAGGTTTTTAGGTATTCGTTGCAAGTATGGCTCCTGTTGAATCTCACGTAGCATTTTAAAAAAGTCACGGTAAAAACTGGTGGTAGATACCCCACCACAGAAAGGATCATCAATGAATTTATCCACTTCAATTGCGTCTCTGCTCAGCCAATCAAATTGTGTACGTGGTGACTTGATATGGCGATTAAAGCTACCAAAAGCTAGGGAATCTATCCATGTACTTCGGTATTGTTCACCACGAATAGCTGTAATTATTTTAGTTACACCTAATCCAGCAAGTAATTCTATTCCGCGACTCCCATTACTTCCTGACAAAATAATACCGTCTATCAACTGGGAAAATTCATACATATATTTTTGTCCCAAAAATGAACCCATACTGTGAGCAAACAAAAACAACGGCTGATCTGGTTGTTCATCATGAATGATCTGACTAAGCTGGGCCATATTGTTAACCATCCATACAAATCCATCTCGTCCCACATACCCCAATTTCTCTATACTACCTGCTGTTTTACCATGTCCTCGATGATCATTTGCATACACTATATAACCTGCATCTGTTAAAAATCGAGCAAATCGCTCATAACGTTCTGCTGTTTCTGTCATACCATGAGCAATTTGCACGACTCCCTTTACTTCTTCCTGATTGTCAGGAGACCAATGATAAACAAATAGGGTAAAACCTTGTTTATCTGTAAAGGTAAATGTCCTTGAATTCATATCTGATCCTCCATCCCATGTATGCCTCACTACAAGTAGTGTATCAGTTTTTTCCAGTAAGCGTAAATGAATGAGGTATAGGCAATAAGCTGTTATGATACGTTCAAATTTTGACCATACTGAAAAGCAAAACGGTTAAAAGGAGCTTTCCGCCATGGCACATTTTCAATTTGTCTGGGATGATCCACTTGTGAAGACCCATTCGCAAATCTGGCAGGGAAATCGCTACCAAATCACCATCGATCCTTATGAAGATCACTCCTATTTATCACTGTGGGAAAACGGACAAATCGTTCGTTGGATTGATCCATCTGGTCCTGCTTTTCATTATCAAACATTACATTTTTTGCCCTTTTCATCACAAGTATTAGCGTGGGGAGAACAAACGGTTACTAAGAGTGTTAAGCGCTGTCTCCATTGCCGTAAGTATCATTTATTAGATTCACTTGCAGCGAGAAAAATGCATCCTTATCCACCACTCTGTCGTAGCTGTCGTAGTGCCTCTCTTGCAACAAAATCCTACTCTACTTATCATTACCCTTACCAATAAAGTAGAAAAAGAGAGGATGTGATCTCCTCTCTTTTTCGTTTTACTTCGTTCCTTCATGCTTATGTCCATTCTTATCTTCCCATTTTTTATTCAACATCTTTTCGATCTTACCGCTAACCTTGATTTTAATTTCATCTGCTTTTTCCTGAGAAAGATGACCATCTTCTACGGCCTTTTCAATTCGCTCCATATATGCTTTTTGCAAGAGAGCAGCCACCGCTTGTTTAGAAACTCCTTGACTTTGAGCAATCTCATTTAGAGATTTTCCACTTGTCCAAGTCATTCTTAATTGTTCCCTATCCATTTTTAACAATGTGAGGAGCTCCTGATTCTCCCACGGTGCAAGCTTTCCTCTCCTAGTATGTTTTCTTTCATGATCACGCAGGGTACCTTCTACAAGGTAAGTCGCTCTTTTCGTAGCATGTTCCTTTACTTTTTCCGCTCGTTCTTTCGTCATACTACCATTCTTAACTGCTTCGTCGAGCTTAGCTATGTGTTGCCTTTTAATTAGTTCGATCACTTTTGTTTTCTCGACACCTCGACTATTGGCGATGTCTGCCAGACTTTTTCCTTTATCTAATTCAGTGCGTAATTGTTCTCTAGATAGATGTAATAGGGATTGAAGTGCAGGGTTATCTATGAAGTGGTTTCGGTGCATGATCTTATTATGAAGGGGGACAGGAGCAGTAACAGAATAAATCGTACTAGATGGTAGCATATTTTGCCTTGCATCAGCTGAGCTTGTACTAAACAAGATCGCAGTAGCAGTAAAAATTAAACCCCATGAAGCTTTATATGGCATAAACAAAAACATCCTCTCTAAGAATAAATAATGGTAATGAGAACAGTCCCATCATCTGGGTTCTTAGTTAGGAATGTGGAATTATCAACAAAAATATACGATATTTCAGTTTTGGTTTTTCATGGATGGTATCAACAATGCTCTCTCTCTTGCATTTGTCTACTCTTCTTATACTGCTGAAAGCGTTGACTCTGTAGTTGGAGGACATATTCATCCAGCTCCTTGCTTAGGGCCACAACCATTGGATGAGAAAAACTACCTTTCTCTTGAACTAGAGCAACCAACTGTTGTTGCAATGTGATGACCATATCTTTGATGGGAGGGGCATGCTTCAATATTCCGCTCACCTTATCTCACAAACCTTTCTCCAGCAATTTATAATTTTATATAATGATAAAGTAACGTGATAAGTTACAGGTATTTTCCATTTTTTTATCACTTTTTCTTAGAATAGAAGAAAAAGTGCTGCCACCCAATTTCAAGAGCGACAGCGACACCTATTTTTTACTATTCTATTTTGGTCTAGCTCCGTTATCACAAATGCTTCCCTGATCTGTACCATTATTTTCTTGCTCTGTCTTGCTCTCTGTACAGTTGTTATCTTTCTCTGTACCGTTGTTTCCAAGCTCTGTACCGCTACTGTAATCAATCGGCTTAGCACCATTGTCGGCTAGTGCCGCTGTAGGGGTTGTAAACGCCATTACTAGTCCAATAACGATCAACACTTTTTTCATGCGAATTCACCCTCCTTCCACTCTTTTAACAGATTCCAATAGAGATGTTGTTGTTCTTGAGTTGCATGAATTCTATGTGTTTCAAACATGTAAAGCAGCTCTCCTAGTTCTTGTTGCTTTTGAAGAGCGAGCGCTTTATTTATTGCCTGTAGCAATTGATCGATTCCCTCTTTATACAATGCTAGCTCGAAATACATCTGAGAGGCAACCTGAAAAAGATTAAAGCGATATTTGTTAATTAATATATTTTCTTCTGGGGCTAAACGCTTGGCAAACATCTCAAAAATATAGCGTGCTAACAGTGCTCTATTAGCATCTAGTAACTTCCTGATTACAATCGACAGACCTGATTCTCGCTGATCCTGCTGAGATAACCAACTTACATAAGTCAGAAGATTGTCCAAATCACCTGAGGTAATTTCAATCATCATCCGATTTCCATATCCGACATTTTGAAACGGCTTATACTTAGAGTACAGATCGGTTAGACGCATAGCCTCCTGATAGTCCTCTGTTTCCTTTAAAGCAAAGCTTTTAATCATCAGGCAGTGATTATAGATGTCAATGTTCTGCCCCTTCGCTAGCTTCTCTAGGATATCTGCGTAATGTAATACCTTTTCCCAATCGCTTGCAATATAAAAATACATCATTACTCGATCATATGCTTTGATCTTTTCTTGTTGGGGCAATCGATTAATGACAGATAGCAACATTACTAATTTTTCATAAGATTCTTTCACGTCAAACCGCATGATATAAAAGATTCGAAAATAGCATATGGCTAATTGTTCCGAATGATAGTCGGCCTCATTGTTTACATAGTAATTATAGAGAAAAAGAGCTTGCTGATATTCTGACTCATTATAAGTCGGAATTCCGGGGTATTTTAGCTCAGCTTGTTCAAAAATAGACTCAGCAATCGTGTAAATAACATCGAGCTTTTTACTATCCTGCTCCAGCAACATTTCTAATAGTTGGAAGGCTATATCATACTTACCAACCTCTAGGCAACGCCGTAGAAACTTTTCGTATTTGTCCTTAATAAATACCAAATGAACACTTTTGAGCCGCTGTTCAATGCACTCTCCAAAAAACAGATGATAAAAAGCCCCTTCTTCCAATTCAAACACCATGGTCAATTTGTCTAAGCTCTCCAGTGTAAACGAATGATTGCCATTAATAGCCTTGGTAAATCCGCTTCTTTCAATGGAAATCAGCTGGGCTGTTTCCGCTTGCGTCAAGCTTTTTTGTTTCATATGCTTGCGGATCGTATCGCGTAATTCCTCACGCGTCCATTCCAGTTCGGAACGAAACACTGTTCATCCCCCCCAGCTCTCTTTTCCTCCAACATAAATCTACTAACCTAGCCTTAATTTTACAATATTTTACATGGTTTTGCTACCTTTTTTGATACTTCGTGCCTGTATTACACACTTTCCTGTATATGCGAAAATAAAGGGCTTCGCATCGCCAACTCTACTGAAATTTGATACAATAGAAAGAAACCTGTTAGCTAAAGGAGATCTCAAAATGGCTCACTTCGCTGCAATTTTGCATATGAAAAATCCAGAGAAAAATCAGGAGTTTCGCCCTCACCATCTTGAATTTCTGGAAAAGCTAAAAGCAGAAGGCAAAATCTTCGCCAAAGGCCCCTTTGCCGATGGTTCAGGCGGAATGGTAATCTATATTGCTGATTCGCTAGAAGAAGCCACTCAGATAGCTGAATCTGATCCTTATGTAGTGGAAGGCGTTCGTCGTCTAGAATTGCATCAATGGAATATATAGGGAAAGATAAAAAAGAAAACCGCTCAGCAGTCGCTTGAGCGGTTTTTGTGTATGTAAATAAATAATCGGAAAATGCATAAATGCATGTACACATGATTGGATTACTTTTTGAATGGCATGCATAAGAAAAGAGCACAAAAAAGGAACAACTGTTACCAACCCAGTCGCTTCTTCTTCGTGCTTCTTAGCATGTTTTCTAAACCGTTTATTCTTTGTCAGCTTCAATACAGCAGTACGTTTTGTTCTTATTTAATTCATGGATGCGTTCTAACATCGCTTGCATCTGTTCTAGTAGCGGTCCAAATTCCTCCATAGAGATCGCAGTACTTTCCACTAAGGCATTTTTAATCCCATCAGCCCTGCTTTGAAGCTGTGTCCCCTTATCGGTAATTGTAATATTGACGGTTCGCTCATCAGCGGTAGAGCGCTCCCTTTTGACTAACTCCATGGCTTCCAATCTTTTTAGCATTGGCGTCAACGTACCTGAATCCAAATAAAGAAGCTGTCCCAGCTGCTTCACCGTACAGGAGTGCTTGTCCCATAAAATTAAAAGCACTAAATATTGTGGATAGGTAAGTCCCATTTCTTCTAAATGCGGGCGATACAACCGACAAATCTCACGAGAACAGGCATAAATCGAAAAACATAGCTGTTGATCTAGCTCTAGCATTTTCTTGTTATTCATGATTTGTCTCCCCTCTTTTTACACTTCCAATTCAATTGTACACAATTTAGTTTTTGACAAATTAATCTTATGTCAAATATAATGAACATGTCAATTGATTAACAAGCAATCGATCATGTTAATAAAGTGGTTCATTTTGTACATTAACACATTCTTGGTACCTATGTACCATATTATTCAATACATCATGGAGGGCACAGACTATGACTACAACTACAGCACCTAAACATATGCAATTACCTTATTATATCAACGGTGAGTGGAGAACAAGCTCCTCGAATGAAACCGTCAAAATATATTCCCCATATAAAGACGGAGTCGTTGGCGAGGTACAAGCCATCACTCGTGCGGAGGTAGACGAAGCCATCCAATTAGCAACTGAAGCACAAAAAGCTTGGGCTGAGTTAAGCATTCGTGAACGTGCTTCCTATCTCTATAAATGGATTGACGAGCTTTTGGCTATGAAGGATGAAATTGCCGACATCATGATGCAAGAAGTAGGTAAAACTTTTGCTGATGCTCAAAAAGAAGTGGAACGCTCTGCCGATCTCATTCGCTACAACATTGAAGAAGCTATTCATATGTACAACGAAAGCATGAATGGTGAGAATTTTCCTGGTGGTTCAAAACAGAAAATCGCCATTGTTGAACGTGTTCCTCTTGGTGTCATTTTGGCTATTTCGCCATTCAACTATCCGGTTAACCTGTCTTCCGCTAAAATTGCACCAGCATTGATGATGGGTAATACCGTAATCTTCAAACCAGCAACACAAGGAGCTTTGAGCGGTATCAAGATGATTGAGGCCTTACACAAAGCCGGAATTCCAAAAAATATTGTAAATGTAGTAACTGGACGTGGTTCTGTGATTGGCGATTATTTGGTCGAGCATAAGGGTATCAACATGATTACCTTTACAGGTGGAACAGAGACTGGTTATCACATTGCAGGTAAAGCAAAAATGGTACCACTTGTGATGGAGCTTGGTGGTAAAGACCCTGCTATCGTACTTCCAGATGCTGATTTGAAATTGGCAACGGGTCAAATTATCTCAGGTGCCTTCTCTTATTCCGGTCAACGTTGCACAGCAATCAAACGCGTGCTCGTTCAAGATGAAGTAGCTGATCAACTAACTGAAATGCTAGCAGCAGAAGTGGCAAAGCTCTCTATCGGCTCACCTGAAGACAAAGCAACTGTAGTACCCGTGATCGACACTAAATCAGCTGATTACATTCAAGGCCTAATTGATGATGCGATCGATAAAGGTGCCAAAGTCCTGACTGGTAACAAGCGTGAGGGCAATCTGATTCATCCAACCTTATTAGCTGACGTAACACTTGATATGCGTGTAGCATGGGAAGAGCCATTCGGTCCTGTCTTGCCAATCATCCGGATTAAAGACGCAGCAGAAGCGATTGAGATTGCGAACAAATCTGAGTTTGGACTTCAAGCAAGTGTCTTCACGAATGACATTAACAAAGCATTCCATCTGGCGAAAAAGCTAGAAACTGGCTCTGTGCAAATCAATGGACGTACAGAACGTGGTCCAGATCACTTCCCATTCATTGGTGTAAAAGGCTCTGGTGTAGGCGTACAAGGTGTTCCAAAAAGCTTGCAATCCATGACGCGTGATAAAGTTACGGTTTTAAATTTACAGTAATATTCACTACGTTTTTGCAAAAGAGTTCATATTATGTAGCATTCAAAAAAACGCCTCTTTTTGATGAAACCTTCTCATCATAAGAGGCGTTTTTCCTTTACCTAATACTGATTACATCAGACTAAAAAGAACTCGTCTGGGTTGGGACCAAAACGTTGGTTTTGATTCAGATCATTGATTCTGCCCATATCTTCAGCTGTCAGTTCAAAACCAAACAAAGCTGCATTTTCCTTAATACGATTCTCATTAACCGACTTTGGAATAATAACAACACCGTTTTGCAAATGCCAACGTAGCACGATCTGGGCCGGTGTTTTTTCATATTTTTGTGCCAATTTAGCCAAAACAGGATGGTCTAAATTTCCTTGCATCAACGGACTCCAAGCTTCGACTTGGATGTTGTGCTGTTTGCAATATGTAAGCAAATCTTTCTGGGTTAAGAGCGGATGCAATTCAATCTGGTTCACCATCGGCTTCACTTCCGCTGCTTTTATCAATTCTTCCAGATGATGCTTGTGGAAATTGCAGACACCAATTGCACGGACTTTTCCATCTTTGTATAGTTTCTCTAATGCCTTCCACGTATCCACATATTTGTCGGTACCCGGCCAATGAATCAAATACAAGTCAAGGTACTCCAAACCAAGTTTTTTCAAGCTTTCATCAAAAGCAGCTAGCGTCGTATCGTAGCCCTGATCGCTATTCCATACCTTAGTAGTAATAAATAATTCTTCACGGGGAACCCCAGCTTCAGCAATTGCTTGGCCAACCCCTTCTTCATTCTTGTAGATCATAGCAGTATCAATACTTCTATATCCGTGCTGAATTGCTGTTTTCACTGCGTGAACAACCTGATCTCCATCATCTACTCTCCAAACACCAAGACCAATCCAAGGCATTTTCACTCCATTTTGGAGTACTGTACAATCTGCGAGATGTTTTACCACTGCTGTTCCCCTCCTCAGCTTTTTTAAAAGTGCTGTATGTAACAGCAACAGTTTCATTGTAGCATGTAGAGAAACCGTTTATCACCTATTGTATGTGTTATCTTCTATATTTTTCATACCTCGCAACGTTTTTAGCATATTTTCATAGAAAAAAAGAACCCATATGTCATGCAATGAACTGTGACCCTATTTGTAGACAGTTTTAAAAGAATACCTAACTAGGCAGCTAAAAGATGACTTCTGAATTCATCAGGGGTCATCTTTTTTAATGACCACTGGTAACGTTCAGAATTGTAATAATCAATGTAACTGTCTACTCGATCCCTCAACTCTTGTATCGTTTGACATGTCTTATATTCCAAATCGTCTTTCATATGACCAAAAAAAGTTTCCATGGAAGCATTATCCCAACAGTTTCCCTTACGGGACATGGACTGCCTAAAGCCTGCTTTCCTGATTAAGCGACGGGTTTTAAAGTGGGTATAATGCAGACCTTGGTCTGAGTGTAGAATGGCTTCGGGGTGAATGTTGCCATCTAGACGTTGGAACAGTCGTTTCAAAGTAATCCTCACCAATGGAAGCTTTAAAGAAGAAGAAAGATAGTGAGCTAAAATCTGTTTTGTTGCCCCATCCTTGACTACCGACAGGTAGGCACATTGACCATTACCGTAATACATATACGTAATATCGGTGAGCAGTACTTTTTCAGGTTCTCCCTGATCAAACTGACGCTGCAACAGGTTGGGACATGTTTGGTGCTCTTGCGTTGCCTTAGCTAATTTTCTATAGGGATTGGCTTGGCGAATGGTAGCAACAAGTTTATACTTTCGCATCAATCGACGAATCTTTTTATGATTCATGATCACTCCACTTTCACGCTCAAGTCGCATCTTAATAACTAATGCTCCTGCTTTACCACGAAGAGCGTCAAAGTGCTTCTTGATAAGTTTAATGTCATGCTCGTCCGCATCCTCTCGTAGCTGTCTAGTTTTCTCCGCACGAAGCCAACGGTAGTAGCCACTCGCACTAACACATGCAAGTTTACAAAGATATCGTGTTACATCACGCAAATTGTACTGACGTATGGTGCGATTAATGATTTGATAGCGCTCGGAGGGGGATAACGTTACCTCTGCAACTTCTGCTTTTCGAGCGCGTCGAGCTTTTTTAAAAAGTCGTTCTCCGCCTCTAAAAACTTGATACGCGCCTCAGCTCGTTTAAGCTTTTCCTCTACGGACAACTCCGTTGTCGAGGGTCTACCCGTACTTTTCTTTCCTCGTTGTTCTTCTAAAAGGCCGATCTCTCCATGAATTTGATACACATTACGCCAACGTTTTAAGCATGTTTTTGGTTTGTCATGACCAATAACGTCTATGTCAAAACCAGCACCACAAAAAATTTCCATAGGTGTTTGTCCCTCTTGATACGCTTTGACAGCTGCTACCTTAAATGCTGGTGCATAAGTAATACTTTTGTACGTTACATGCTGAACATAAGGGTTAGCTTCAAGATGTTTCATTTCTTGTTCCGTGAAAACCTTTGAATTAGCTCTTGTTTTTCCCACAATTCTTTCCTCGCTTTATTTTAATAAGTTGATTAAAACACAAAAGACCCGTAAGAAGGTCACTTTTTTCAAAATGTCCATCTTACGGGTCACAGTTCACAAATGGGTTCCATTGATTTGTTTTTTTCGTCTAAACGATTCTATTATTTAGAAATTAATTTGGTTAATTCCTTCGTTTCAGTTAGACGAATAGGCTTGTCTGTATAGGTTTTACCATCTTCGCTATAATACATTCTGTCACTTTCGTTGCCAGAAAAGATAAAGATGTCGCTCTTAGAAGTAACCGTAACAGTAGTGTTTACTTTCTTATCGCCCTGTTTTTCTTTCGCCACAATTTGATGCTCCACTGGCTGATCATATACGTATTCAATCGCTAGACCTAATTTAGTTGCTTTCTCAATACTTAGCTCCGTTTCCTGAGTAGGAACGATTTCTCCCACGATACCCATACGTTTGTTTGTCAGTTCAACAATTTTTTTAAAATCAGCATCCGTAGATTTTAATGTCTTCTTGTTCCCGTAGTTATAAACGTTAATTTGACTTGGGTCCGGTAAACCTTTACTATCCTTTATTGGTTCACCTTTAAAATCATTATTAGCTTTTGTATCAACAGCTGCTGGTGCTGGTGTTCCTTCTGGGTTTACTTTAGTAGGCTGAGCTTGTTCTCCTGAGTTATTGGAGCAAGCTGTCAACATAGCACATGCGAGTAGGACAAGCAGAGTCCCCTTCATTTTTTTCATCTTCCTCATCACCTTTCTTTGGACTGCAACTTCTACAAGAAAGCTGCTGAATGAAACATGCCTTCTATTTTAACATTATTCGCCTGTAATGTGTAACCATCCAAAAACTGCCTTCCACTTTACATACTGAAACGTCTTCCACCTTACTGGCTTGTCGATCACATTTGTCCTATTTACCACAAAAATAATCCCTTTGAATCAAAAAAGGGCTTGTTCTATAACGAAGGGTAACAACAAATTATTTTTATTTCAGGGGCAGATAGACTGCCCAAGGCTTGATGCGTGTGGGTAGGCATCTCAGCAACAGTTAAAGTATGAGTCACTTCTCCACCAGACAGCCCAATCGGAAAGCTGTCTGACCTATGAATGGCTACTCTTCCTCTTAAATCAGGCAGTGCAAAAGTTGTACTTCCATTACCACCGTATGTTGTCCCTAGCAAAGAAAACAACGCTTGATTCTGTACAATTGGGAGTAATTGTCCATCACAAAATGCCCAACCCTGAGGAGCAAATGTAAATCCAAACAAACGGATTTCACCCAAAAACGGCTCAGACATGTTTTTTTCCTTTCCGCCTGTTGGCATTTTTCTATAATCTATTCAGACAATGTGCTATTCGTAATGACCTATAGCCTATTCTTTCATGAGAAATACGAGTCTAAAATCATGTACAAAAAAGGCCGCTTTTAGGCGGCCCGCTACTCTCTCTATTAAATTGTTCTCGTTGCCGTTTCACAAACCGACCTGTGCCGCTTTTTTTCCCATACATCCCTTTACTCTTACTACCTGTATGCATTTTTGTGCTTTACCTTCCCATGCTTGTCTTTCCTTATAGTAACTAGGAGCAACATTTTGCTTTTTGAGGAAATCTTACTGTATGCTCTTTGTTTCGGTTTAAAAGTATGCCGAAATGCTACCAACGATACTTTTACCTTTTTCAGGAAATTTCGTGTTACTTTGATGCCTTGAAGCTTGTCTGTCCCTTACACTAAGATAAGAAAGCGTTTTTGGTTTAAAACGAAGAGATGTTCCTTGGCTTTGGTCGGCGGAAGGGACCTCTCTTTTTTCATGTTCATTTGATTTCTGGGAATTCTTGTTCCTTACTGTAGGTTCATCTGCCCAAACGAGTGCCATCCTAAAATCCTCCTTCTGTCTTGTGAGTTTCGCATTCCGTTACTTTTACATACATGCTACCCATTACTTCCTGTGATAAATAAGGTATTTTCTATTTTATCTTTTTATTCTAAAGAATGTTCCGCTAAGAATATATCAATTGAAAATGTTGAAACGTATGACAAATTGTGCCATTTTTCGACAATACATCAAAATAACATGCAAACTGTCTTCTTTATACATAAGAAAAACCGCGGGATTATCTCCGCGGTTTTTCTTACAGGTTCTTGGACTTGTTTTTGGACGGTACTATTTTTTGTTCTATCTTTTCATAAAGAGCAAGTATTTGTTGTATAAAAGAGACCTTTGGCACTGCCCAATACACAAACAAGGCTGAGATAAAACCTAAAAGTGCCCCTGTTATGACATCAACTGGATAATGAACACCTACCCAAACACGGGAGAGTCCTACAAATACAGCGAGGACAAGCCATAGCCAGCCTTCTTTTTTGCGCATAAGCCAGAATGAAGCACAAATGGAAAAAAACAAGATTGAATGATCACTTGGAAACGAGTTATCTATGGCATGTTCAACAAGCTGATTGACGTCTTGCAGTACCGCAAATGGCTGGTAGTGGGAATAAAAAAGACCGGCCAATTTGCCCAAAATTTCGGCAAGGATGAAGGTAATCACCGCTTGAATGACCATCATTCTATTTCTGTGGTTACGAGTAAACCAATAGACGACAAGGCCCAAACCTAAAAAATACACCATATATTCTGCAATAAAAACCACACCTGGATTTAATGCAGCATATTGTTTACCCAAATCATTAATTGATCGAAATACATCAATGTTTAACTCAGAAAAACTCATTTTTTACATTCCTCCTATTTAAAAAAACTATAATAACACAGTACCATTACCTTTTAGTCTCCTTATTTCGTTGAAAGAAGGGGCAAAAATCAATGAATATCCGCCTTGTTGAAATAAATCGTGGTTACAATGAATCCAACTATCGATGTAATCAAAATAGATAGATAAGAGTACACTGGTGCATATTCAGGAACAAACCCATTAGTAGCTATTACATGTACAGCTGAATAAGGAAACAATACCCGATATTCAGAATTTGCAAGCGCTACGTTTGTCATCGTGATCATTGCAGTAAATATGATCGTTGGGACATAATTTTTAAACAGAAATGTTACAAGCATAGTTGGAGTTGACAAAAGAAAAAGTAGGAAACCACCTATGATATATTGTGTAAAGGATTGTATTAATAAAGTGGAACTCAGACCCTCAAACTGTCCAATAAGTCCTAAAATCAAGGTCAGTCCCCAAACCATTATCGTTAATAGTAAAATCCAAACGAGTAGTAAAACTAATTTACTTACAATAAAGCTAGCTCTCGACACAGGAATGGTTAGCAGGTTCTTTAATGTATCTTCCACATACTCACGATTAAAGAGATAAGCTGTAATTACTCCATACAGAAGTGTTCCTATTAGCAAAAGCGTATACAAATTCGTATTGTAAAAAGCAGCATGAAATTGAACTGATACATCAGGAGTTTTCATCTTCATATTTAAAAATCCGATAAATACCATGATTGGGGCCGAAGCTGCTCCTATCATGCTGACAAAAAACATCTTCGCTCGCTTCAGTTTTAAAAGCTCAATACAAAACAAATTAACCAATAGTCCCACCTCCAATTAAGTTAGTGAAGTAATCCTCTAGCTTATCTTCGCTCATCGTAATCTTACTTACTTCAATATCATTCTCTACAAACAGCTTGTTAAGCTTTCCCTGTTGACCAAGGTGTGAATACACACGAATAATTCCTTCTTCATGAACTTCGTAATCTGATATTTGAAACTGATCCTCCATGAGCATAGCTGCTTTATTATCGTTCGATACCTGAAACTCAAGATATTTACGATTTCTGACTCTAAGCTCCTCTAAGGAGATTTCCTCAAGTAGCTTCCCCTCATGAATAATTCCTATCTGATCTGCCAGTTGCTCTACTTCCGATAAAATATGACTAGAAATTAAAATCGTAATATTTCTTTCTTGTGCTAGAGATTTAATCAGTCTTCGTATTTCTTTAATGCCAATCGGATCTAAACCATTGGTTGGTTCGTCTAATAGTAACAGCTCAGGGTGATGCAAAATGGCTCTGGCTATACCTAGGCGCTGCTTCATTCCCAATGAGTATTTTCCGACCAGCTTTTTCGTCTCATTTTGAAGTCCGACGATCTCTAAGGCTTCTTCTATTGCATTTTTCTTATGAACACCCATGAGTTTTGCATTAATGAAGAGATTTTCTCTAGCTGTTAAGTTTTCATAGAATCCTGAGGACTCCACAATCGAACCAATTCTTCTTAAGATCTCTTTCCTTTTTTTAAGCAAATTTTCTCCGAATATTTCAATCTTCCCTTGGGTGGGTTTTATTAAGCCTAACAACATACGAATAGTTGTCGTCTTTCCTGCACCATTCTGACCGAGAAAACCGTAAATTTGTCCTTGCCCTACGTTCATCTGAAGGTTATTTACTGCTATCTGAGTACCATAAGTCTTAGTTACATGCGTTGTTTTAATGATTATACTCATGTTGTCCCCCTGCTATAAAAACATTGTCACTAGCCTTTCATAGTTACATGATAAGCAGACGAATTTAATTGCCTCTTAATTTGTTCTTAATTAATTCTTAAATTCCATTTCATGCCTTTGCTTGGGAATAGAAAAGCCAAAAATCGTTTTTATTTCTGGCTCGCTTTCCACCCATATTCTTCCTGAATGCTTTTCTACAAGGCTCTTAGCTATAGCAAGACCCAACCCGCTACCTCCAAGTAAAGAGTTCCTTGCGCGATCTGTGCGATACATCCTATCAAATACATGAGGTACATCTTCTTTGGAAATCCCTGCACCCTTGTCCCATATACACAGTTGGTACTCTTTTTCGTTCTCAGTCAATTCAATGCCTAGCACTTTCCCCTGTTTCCCATACTGCACAGCATTTTTGATCATATTATTCATAATTCGTAACAGACTCAGGCGATCAGCCACGATTAGACATTTATCTTCAGGAATACAGACCTTCAGCTCCATCTGATATTTTTTTAGCTCAGGCAAAAATTCGATCAACGATTCCCTAGCCATCTCCGCAAAATCAAGCCATTCTAGCTGTAAGGGGATTTCATCCGCATCTAATTTTGCCATATGAAATATTTCATCAATTAATTGTTTCAAACCGCCCGATTTTTTCGAGATAATCTCTAAATATTCCCGTCTCTCACCTTCTGAAGTAGCCACATCATCCTTTAGAGCATCAACATATCCAATCATAGATGTAAGAGGAGTACGAATATCATGGGAAATACTAGATAAAAGACTTCTTCTGGCTGTCTTTGACTTTATCGTCTGGACTTGAACTCTTTCTAGCTGGTCAATTAATTCATTAATAGAAAAAATCACTTCATTAAATAAGTGATCGTTTTTAGCCAATAATCTTGTATGAAAGTTTCCATGAATGGCACGTCTTAGCTCTACAACCATACTCTTTACTTTCCTCACGAATTCGAGCCTTGTTACAAAAAGAGTTCCGGTTATAACAAATAAAACAGTAAATAACGCGCCTCTCATGAAACCTTCGGGTCGCCCATTTCCATCCATAAATAGTAAGCATACCAAGATTATGAACTGAAGGAGAAGCAGGAAGCTTATTTTGTCATACCTCATTTTTTTCACCTACAAACTTATACCCAATTCCCCATACTGTCTGAATATACTTTGGTTCGGATGGATTAGCTTCGATTTTCATTCTGAGCTTTCTGATATGTACCATCACTGTATTATCGTCTTCTAAGTATTCACTATTCCAAACATTACGAAAGAGTTGTGTCTTCGTAAAAACCTGCTCGGGATGGGAAGCAAAAAATTTCAGTAGTTCAAATTCTTTCGCTGTTAAGCTTATCTCTTCTCCAGCTAGATGTACGGTATATTTTTTAAGATCAATCGTAATACCTCTAAATGTTATCAGTGTGTTCTCATGAGAACTACTATCGCTACCTAGTAATAGAAATCTCCTCATGATTGCCTTAACTCTAGCAACCACTTCATTAATACTAAAGGGCTTGGTAATATAATCATCTGCTCCAATGCCGAGACCCAGAATTTTATCTATCTCATGATCCTTAGCAGTGAGCATTAGGATAGGAATGTTCGTTTTATTTCTAAGCCTTCTACATACCTCTATACCATCAACCTTAGGCATCATGACATCTAAGATCATGAGGTTATATTTATTTTTTTCAAACATCTGAAGAGCTTCTTCTCCATTTACTGCCACATCTACCTGATACAGCTCTCGTTCAAGATATTTTCGTAGCAAATCTCTAATTTCTTTTTCATCATCGACAATAAGTACTCGAATATCTTCCATATTTTCACCCGTTTCTTATCTCTTCTAACGCATTATACCATCTTCAAAGGCATAGACCTTCGCTTTTGGGTGGGAAAGAAGCTACTACGTGATTACTCTAGTTTTTCGGCACTAAAAAAGAGCGCATCAATGTGATAGCGCTCTTATCGAAAACTATGAAATTAATGACCAGGATCAACTACAGTTGGATAAGCTTTTAAAGCAGTTATGTTTGAACTTGTTGTTTTGTTTAGAGGAACTACATTCATCGCTACTAATAAAGATAAGGATAATACCGTTGCGGCAACAGCTTTTTTCACTCCATTTTCCCCCTCTAGTTACATTTTCTTCTTACAGCACCATTATACACTTCATTTAATCTTTTGACATATTCAATATCTACTGACATTAAATTTTTTGAAAAATATTCAAAGATATGTTTCATACACTCTGTTAACTCTTGGTAGGCATTGACTTTTTTAAAAGTACCTAAACTCAACAGATAGCTCTCTTTTCCTTGTTCAAGGGAACCGGTTTCCATCATGAAATCCCCTTTGAATTGGTAGAATGTTCCGATAGAAATATGCTGATAGGGTGTTTGAGGATTACTAATCATACATTCCTCTTCTAAGGTCAGCAGTTCTGCAATTGAGTTCATGTCTCTTGTTTGAAAAAATACATCAAATAGTTCATTCGCCACGTGTATTTTCAGATCCTTACTTACCTCATCTAGACACTCTTGTAACATTGGAATAGCTACATCAAACTGCTTCGTTTTCGCTTTTACAATAGCACGAGTAATTTTCGTAGCATCCGGTACAAAATGATACGGATACTGTTCGAAAACATCTAAATGATACTCTACTTCATCATAATTTTCTAAAAATAACAGGGAGTTAATCATAGCTAAGTGAGCTCTAGCCTTTAACTCGGTTCCTGGAGTTTCTTTTCTCAGGCCCATCTTACATAACTCGATGCACTCAGCAAATTTCTTCGTGTTATGGGCATGCAATGTCATTCTAAAATAAAAAGTAATTTTTTCTTCATCAGATAAAAAATCAACATAATATAATGATTCTTCTCCTACTTTAAACGATTCTTCCAAACGTTTCAAATCTTCTCTCTCAATTAAGTATTTTTGATATAACCCTTTAGCAATATACATCGGTACTCCATGAACTCTGGCGTATGTAATAATGATATTATATAGGGTTAACCGGATCGCTGTATTGGTGTTCTTATTCGCAAGTTTATACAAATGTTCTAATAATGTATATGTATCCTCCTGAGGAGACTCAAGGAGCTTGTTCGCCACTTTTGTGATTAAGGAAAGGTTGGAAATTTCAATGGATTCTGATAAAAATACATCCAAAATACCAACTCGTTGTTCCATTTCAATACAACATTCAATGATCTCTTCGCAAGGGATTTCTAAAACATCTGCGATTGGTTTTAAAGTTCGTAACTCTGGGCGCTTAGTCTCACCACTTTCTACTTTGGAAATAACCCCCTTACTAACCCCAGTCACTCTGGATACCTCTGATAAACTGATGCCTAACTCTGTTCTTTTTGCTCTTATCAGTTCCCCGATTGTTTGGGTAGTTTTACTGTCGACCATATGAATCCCCTTCCTATATTTATAGAACGTAGCATTTTTTATTAATTTTAACCCTTCTGTATATTTATGTAAATAACAATAAAAAATAATGGATTGATTCATAGTATTTTATAGCATTTAGAGGGTTAAAAATAATAAAGACTGCCGATGTCCTCGACAGCCTTTATTTTGGTAACACATTCCCACATTCGAATACATAATACGTAAGGTTACATTCGTGTTTCCTCTATGCAAGCTATTTCTCACGTATACTCAAAACAAACCACTGCTTTTTTCAAATCTCGATCATAAAACAAATACAAGCTATCTGCTCCATAAGCTTGGAAAAAATAACCTGTCAGAGAACCAACATAAGTAAAAGTACGGCCATCTGGTCTTGTAGGAATATTGATGAGATTAGTATTTTCAAAGCTTTCCATCTCTTCCATACTCACGTCATACTCTTTCATAAATTTTTGCGTTTCTTCAGATTTAAACGCTATATCATCCAAAAACCCATTGATAGCTGGATATTCCAGTCCCCAGCCCTCTTCCTGTTTATCCTGAATATCCTGAACTAATTCCTCTACATTCTGAATCTCCTCCCCCAAACTGGAGTACGGGTAAATCGAACCCACTCGTTCGTAGTATTCCTTTCTTATTTGGAAATTTTTTCTATTCTCTAGGTAAGCATTGGTCTCTTCTTCTTGTTGATCCGTTCCAAAATAGTCCCAATCCGCTTCAAACATATATTTTCCATCTATCACCGTAAAGCCAAGCATGTCCTCTTTCGTATATTCTGTATGAAAATCTGGGGTATCCTCCCCTACACAACCCTCATAGATAGCTTTAGCCGATACAAAATGCACCCACTCATCTAGTTCCGGAAACACACACTGTAAATTAATCGAACAAATAGGCAGGAAATGCTTGCGGTGTTGTTCTATCTCATCATAAAATACATCTTCATACGCTGGAAATGCTTTAAAAAATTTTTGAGGAATGTTCATTTGATAACGTAGCCTCCTTTAATAAAGTTTGATCCTATAATCCGAGATGTACATAAACACTAAACATTTCATTTATTATAAATTCACTAGAAACCAACTAGCAATATTACTATCTAACTAAATTGTTTACAAAAAAAGAGGCTTGCTCTTCCCGCAAAAAAATATCCTAAACCTGTCACAAAATCGTTCCTGGCCCTATCCTTATTCGCAACAGTTGGACGACACTTGACAAACAACTACATTTCCTTAGCGTTCCTAAAAAAGTCCTATCAAATGAATGTATTTCGCCATTTTGAAGAGGAACATAAATATAACGGTTCTATTCCAATCATACAGTAGTGACAAAAATGACAGATCAAAAGCCAGATGACTCCGTATAAGGGGGCCTCTGGCTTTTGATTCATTATAGCTATTTCCTTTTTCCTCCTACTACTTCTATTCTGGTAGCAGCTTATACAATTGGTATAAAATTTCTGTTCTCGCCTTAACTAGTTCAGGATAAGCATACAGGGATTTCATTTTCGCGAACTTCTGCTGACTTTCTGATGTCGTTTCATTTTGACTAAAATCATGTAGCGTAAACATGGTAAATGTCTCTGCCCAGTCCTCTACTACGTTGGTTATGGCATATTCGGATACAAATTCTTGGTGGTAGGTATCGTAGAAAACCCGTTTAGCCGCTTCATCGGTCTCTACATTCTTCTGTTCCCATTCTTTTTCATACGTCGACCAGAATTGTTGATAAAATTTATGTAGATAGGAATCCTTTTTCGTACAGCCTTCGTTTACATGCAGGCTTTCACACTTCACTTTATTGGCTTCTTGATTCGCCTTTGCTTTCGTATTACTATGCTCGATGTAGCTATGTTCACTGCTTATCTGATCTTCGCCTAGTGAGATTAGATGAGCAGTCTCATGTATCAGTGCTTTTACTAGCTTTGGATTGTCTCTATGTACATCTAGCACATCCATCTCTAGATTCCAGTTTTTGGATTCAACCTCTGATTGAACCATATTAGCAAGGATATGTTGTCTCCCATCGGTCATAACCGTGAAATCTGTAAGCTGTTTGCGTTGGGCCTTAGGAATTAACGCCTTATAGTAGTTCCACATCTTTTGATGTAACATGGCATCGTTTTGTAATTTTTCAATCTCATCGCTATTCATGCCAGTGTCTGCATAAAACTTTTTCCATTTTTTAGTATCCAGTTTTTGTAAATGTGGATCTATTAACTCATCTTTTTCATCAATTTTGTATTTTATCAGCACGTTTGATTCAAGATCGTTTGGTTTCTTAGCGTCAATAGATAATCCTTTCGCTCTGGCTCCCGACTCTGTATTACCATCCTTTACATACTCTTCCATCGAAAAAAGCTCAGGGATTTTTACACTGATTTCCTGAACCAGTCTATTCCCTAGCTCTATACAAGCTTGCTCATCGGTACAAATATTTTGTATGTCTGTTTTATTCAAAGACTCTAGCTGTTTGGGTTCAGAGTGGGCTTGTTGGGCTTGGTGTTCAACAGACTGACAGCCCAGTAACAATAGGAGCAAGAACGCGGACAGACAAGCTGCCACCTCTTTTTTATTCATGAAAACCTCCATGTTTTTGTCTATGTTTTTGTCTTAGATGATGCCCCGTCTATCACAAGCTGAATGTATTGAGATACGATCCACTAGTAAAGGGGAAAACAAAAATCACTTATCTATTATAAACGTAACTAATGAAACAAAAAAGAGACTATGAGTTTCTGATTGACATAATCGTATAAGTGAATATAAAGTCTGAATATGCATAATAAAACAACAATTAGATTTACATACCTTGAATCCTATTTAAATGAACTAACTACGAAGAGAAACTATGACAAAGAAAGTCTGGAATCAAGGAAAAGCTGTGCTTGCAGACTGGGATTCAGAACCAAACAACAACTAATGTATTATCAAAAAATGGTTGATGCAGTATGAATACATGCATCAACCATTTTTTACATTTGGCCTTCTATTTGCTTAATCTTCCTCCGTTTATATGCCTCCATCAGATTCATCATTTTAGACAAAATCATAGAAATTCCAAAAGTAATGCAATAAATAATGACTAAATAAATGAGCGTATACCACGTACTTTCAAAAATCCAAGCGATATCACCTAGATAACCAATCAATGTCTTATTTACTAAAATAGTAACAGCTGAATGTGTAAGGTATATGAAAAAGGTCAAGCCTTTACGAAAGGTCACAGGAATATATTCTGCCCAATCGAACAGAAAAAGTAAGCCTGTTAGCAACGTAACAAGCGTCGCTAATACAAACCGCATATGAACCGCTACGTAGGTTGTTTCAGATAATACAAACAGTACTGCACTAAATAAGGAAATTCCAACAAAACCTACAACAACAGGCTGATTATTCTTCAATAACAGAATGATTTTTTCACGGTACCAATAAATGATATGTCCCAAGTAAAATGTGAAAATCCAGGTAGGTAACACATGCCGTGTGCTCAACCCAAGCCAAGGCTGGTGTAAGTAATTAATATACACGTATTGGAATACCATAAACACCCAGATCAACACAAGAATATTCTTTTTGTTAATAATATTCCTAAAAATGTAAGCGAATACATAATATTGGCAAAGCATGAAAATAAAATAAAGCTGCCCACCCGTTTTACCAAGTATGATGTTAAGATAATCAATTCTGTGCGAAGGGAGCTGTTCCGTTAATAAATAGTGGTACAAAACACCAAATAATAGGAACGGTATAACGATATAAGTAATCTTTCCCGAGAAAAAGCTCCAACCACTCCCTTTTAATCGTTCCAGGGATCTGGCAGTAAAAAATCCCGTAATAATTGCTAAAAAAACAGTTCCATAACGGCTGATTTGATTTAAAGCGATAATCCAAAATGGATCTGTATAGTTGAGCACTAATGCGGTGTAATGTCCAGCAAACACTAGAAATGATGAGAGCAATTGTAGAATAAACAACGATTTTACTATTCTCGAATCCATGTACATATTAGTCTCCGATTTCTGTTTTTGTCTTCGTTTTTATCATTTTATCAAACAAACGTGGAATTCCTGTGGAAAATGAATAAAAAAATGACTTAGTCCAATATTTACTGAACTAAGTCCCAATTTTATCCTTCTATATATTATAAGCCTAAGCCTATATTCTCTTCGTTATGACTTCTCTATCTTCTTCTCTGCCCTTTTTTCTGTTTTTTGACTCCAGCCAAAAATTTTGTTCATAAACTGATAAACGAGCTTAGATTCTTTGGTGAGCAAAGGTCCGAGAATCGCAAGAATCAACACGTATAAGGCAGAAAATGGTTTTAATATAGGCATAAGCCCACCTGCAATACCAAGATTCGCTACAATAATGGTAAACTCACCGCGAGCCATTATCGTTAGCCCGATGTTACTAGACGCTTTATGAGACAATCCTGAGCGTCTGCCTGCAATCATACCGGCAACGTAATTACTCACTATGGTTAAAATAACAACACCTAACGCAAGCCAAATGGCACCGCCTAGTGTTAATGGATCAATACTGAGCCCAAAACTAAAGAAAAATATGGCTCCAAAAAAATCTCGGAATGGAATAACGAGCTTTTCAATTCGTTTACTGTGCTCTGTCTCTGATAATGCTAAGCCAAATAGTAAGGCACCGATTGCCTCTGCTACGTGAATGGTTTCAGAAAAACCAGCAACAAAGAACAAAGCTGCAAACACTACAATAATAAAAATTTCATCTGAAGCAATATTTAGTAGTTTATTTAAGATAGGGGTTCCTTTACGCGCAATCACAAAAAACAGTAACATATATCCGATTGAAATGAGAACAGATAGAATGCTTCCTCCAATCGATGTTGCTCCACCTAACAACAATCCTGACATAATAGAAAGGAATACTGCGAGGAAAATATCGTCAAAGAGAATAATTCCCAGGATAAGTTCTGTTTCTGAGTTTCCCGTCCGCCTCAAATCTACTAAGATTTTGGCTACAATCGCACTGGAGGACACCGACACAAAACCAGCAATAATCAAAGTTTCTAGCAATGGGAATCCCGTCATGTAACCGTAGATAAGTCCCAATACAAAGTTAAGAGCTACATATATGGTCCCACTAACGGCGATAGATTTCCCTGATTTGATGAGCTTACCGACTGAGAATTCTAGCCCAAGATAGAACAGTAAAAACAAAACGCCAATCCTACCCATAAAATCAATGATTTTCTGGGATTCAATAAATGTAAAATCCAAAATCCCAATCGTAGGAGCATGTGGACCTACTATCATTCCCAAGACAATTAAAAACGGAATAATCGAGAATTTTAATTTTCCCGCAATCAATGCTGCAATCGCCACCAACAAAAGCGCAGTTCCAACCTCAAATACCAAATGATCCATCTATATTTTAGTCCCCCTCGTTAGATAATAATTCACGAATCGCCGCCTTTAAATGTGTTCTTTCCCCACTTAGAACTAACGTATCCCCAGCTTCTATGATCGCTTCTGGTCCCGGATTCAGAACATTTTTCAAATTCTTCTTCATGATCGCAATCACAGTTACACTGTACTTATTGCGAATATCCACCTCTAGGATCGACCGATTAACTGCCAAAGCATTTGGTGATACCTTAAACCATTCAATTACTAAATCATGAAAAGCCATTTCAACTGTCTCAAGCGCTTTCGGCTTATAGACAACTCCACCTAGAATTTCAGCCACTTTTCTAGCTTCGGCATCGTTAAAAAGCACACTAGAGATGCTTTCGTCGTGATCTTCTGCATCGAATTGATAAATCTCTCTTCGACCATCATCGTGAATAACGATAACCACCTTCTCATTATTTCTTGTAATCATTTCGAATTTTCGACCGATCCCAGGTAGTTCAATTTCTCGAATATCCATTGTTGTAATGCCCTCCTCACTACATAAAAGTGAATTAGAATATGTAATCAGTGTACCCTTTTTCTTGCTAAACATTACTATTGGTCACTTCTTGGACTGATCACTTTTTTTGTATACGAATCAAGCACGAAAAAGTTTCATAATTCCTATAGGTTTACTTATTTATAAAATAAAAGCACTTACATAGCTTTCGTATATTTTTATTTCTGCTGTTTTTACACATCCGTAACAAATTGTCCATAAATTTTTTAATGTTAAAGTACGAAAAATGTAAAGACATGCTTGTTTTAACAAGTGTAAAAATGGAGGGATTATTTTGAAATTGAAAGGAATCTTTCAGTTTAAATCAATTAAAGGGCAGCTATTATTTATTATTTGTGGCTTGCTGATCATAACCTGCTTAGGACTTACAAGCCTTGCTTTCTTTGAAGCACAAAAGCAAATGGTCACAAGTGCAGAGGAAATGCTTTTGCCTCTTGCCCAACAAGCAGCTGGAAATTATCAAGCTCAATTGACAGATGACATAACATTTGTAGAAAGTTTAGCAGCTAGAGAAGCAGTTAAAAAATATCAAACAGATTCAGAAACAATTAAAAAGAATCTTGATACCCTAGTAAAAGAGCATGGTGTAATAGATTGGGGTATTGCAGACGCTACAGGTAAGACCGTGATTGGTAGTAATGAAGGGAAAGATATTAGTAAAAAGGTCTATTTCCAAAAAGCATTGACCGGAGCTTCAAATACATCAGACGTATTTATCGCCAGCCAAACGAAAGAACCTATTATCGTGTTTGCTGCACCTATCCGTACGGGAAATCAGATTATTGGTGTTGTATACGTCGTTCAATCTGCTGATGAATTGGTAAAGTTTTTGTCTACGCTTAGTTTCAGTGAAACAGGACAAGGCTTTGTTGTAGATAAAACCGGAACGATTGTCGTCACTGATGATATTCCAAAAATGAAAACACAAGAAAACTTGATTGTGATGTCTCAGACCGATGACAGCTTTAAACAGCTCGCTACCATTTTGTCCGATTTGATTACGGGAAATGCTGGTTCTGGCTCTTATCATTATCAAGGAATAAAAAAATATGTTGGGTACGCCCCGATCCCTCTTACAGGCGGTGGAATTGTGATCTATATCAATTCCGATGATCTACTTGGCGGCGTTGATAGCATGCGAAATTTTTTAATACTAATCTCTGTTTTCTTCTTGTTAGCATCTATTGGTATTGCCTATTGGTATGCTTATACGCTAAGTCGTTCCATCCACTCCTTTAAAGACATTCTAGGAAGAATGGCACAAGGCGAGCTAAACACATCAATCGATGACAAGCTACTCAAGCGTAAAGACGAGCTTGGTGAGCTGTCTCACATGCTACAAAATATGAAAAACTCCTTTAGTAATTTAATTGGTGTTGTACAAAAGCAATCGACGGAAATCGATCAATCTTCTCAGAGCCTAAGTAACGTTTCCAATGAAATGAGCACCGCTACGGAAAGTGTATCTATCTCCATTCAAGATGTAGCAACGGGTGTTACTTCCCAAACAGAAGATTTGATTGAGATTGGTGAGACACTTAGCTCGTATGGCACACAATTAGATGAGATGGTCCGTGCAATTGAAGAAGTAGACTCTAACGGAAAAAATATTCATACCTTAGCAAATGAAAGTAACCAAAACCTGAATCAGCTCATCACATCGGTCGATGAAGTAAATCAGGTATTCCAGGATTTCATCGGAAATATTGTCACAGCCAACGATAACCTAAAAGATGTTCATCATATCACTACTGTCATTAATCAGATTGCTGAACAAACAAACCTGTTAGCCCTAAACGCAGCTATTGAAGCAGCCAGAGCAGGAGAATCAGGTAGAGGCTTCGCTGTCGTAGCTGATGAAGTACGTAAATTAGCAGAGCAATCCCGACAATCTTCCCAAATGATCGCAGACATGATTAGCGCTGTGTCCGCAGATTCAGATCAAATGTTGATGAATGCAACATCAATGAAAGAAGCTATCTCTGGGCAAAAATCAGAAGTGGATATAGCCACTACCTCTTTCCGTAACATCATGGCAGAAATTGATGGCATTAATCCAAAATTGGAGCAGCTTAGCCTCTCTGCCCAGCACATGCAGCAGCAAAAGGAAGATATTATAGCAAAAGTGGAATCCAGCTCCAGCATTTCGCAGGAAGTTGCTGCCTCTTCAGAGGAAATTGCAGCCACATCCGAGCAAGCCTCCGCTTCTGCTCAGGAAGTACACGCTACCGCTAGCACATTAGCTAACATGACTAAGCAGATGCAGGACGAGCTGAAGCGATTTAAAATTTAGGTGTAAAGAAATACTACTCCTTATGTAAACATGTAGTTCATTTTGCGATTTTGAATATTTTTAGACATAAACAGCAAACAAGCAAATTTGATTATCCCCCCTCATACAATAGATGCATATGCCCAAAGAATTTGACAGCCACCAGCTGTCAATTCTTTTTGATGTTATAAATGCTTGGGTATGTGCTCATCTTGTTGGGAGGAATGTCATGGATAATTTGACTGCAAGACGAAACTTAACCACCAATCAACAACTCATGGTAAACGTAGAATTTGACAAACGAAAAAAGTCAAAGGTAATTGCCTATCTTCTGTTGATTTTTTTAGGTACCATAGGAGGTCACCGATTTTATAGTGGTGACACGGGGATTGCTATTGGTATGATTGTCGTCGGGATCATCAGTTGGTTTCTCTTGTTCATTCCAATTGCTGTTTGGGCAATTATTGACGTATTTCTCATCGGAAAACGCATCGATAAGCTTAATGAACAGTTGGAAACAACTATTATTCAAAAGGTAAAAATGATCAACATAGTAACAACTACATAAGGATGTGCAGGTAATGTATAGTAAATGAAAGTAAATAATCAGTATAGCTGATAAACGAAAAGCTCTCTGGACGTTTTATAGGTCTAGAGAGCTTTTTTGATGGGTCATCACCATGTATGATAGTAGAAAATATGAAATTTTTGCTGTTACATCATTTTTTCAATAAATCGTACGACTTCACTAGAAGCGCGTTCTAGTTCCGCTTGGTAAGCTTTAGCTCGATGCTTATCCCCATTCTGAAGGGCGACAGCAATTTCTTTTGCTAAACGATGAACATTATGGTGCGCTTTCTCAAAACCAGGCTTTAACGCTACTGGTACACGATCTTGTTCTAGCTTATACCAATTCCCTAAACGACATGCCGTATGATCTATGACTTCAGAGGGATTTAATACTTCAAACCCATAAATAGCATTGTACACCTTCCACACCCACCAAAGATGATCTTGAATTACGACCCGTTTTAACAAATCCGGATGATCATGCCATTCATGTTGCTTGCCATGCGCCTCAATGTTGTACAATCTTGTCTTGTTTATCTCTCTCGAAAGCGCATTCACTTCTATTCCCATATTACGTAAAGAGTCACTAGATTCCGAAATTTGTTCCACGATATTATGTATATGCTCATCAATTTCCCGAGTAGCTGCGGCTTGTTCCTCCGTAATTGATGCGATATTACTAGTCTGTGTCTCGATGCTACGCATTTCGTCAATCATATGCCGCAAAGAAACCTCCGCCTCCGTAGCCTGATGAGCTCCCACTGCAACCTGCTGTTGTGTTACTTGCACCTGTTCGCGCATTGTCAGAGATGTTTTCATTACTTCTTCCATATGAATAGAAATATCCGCCAGAGCACGCTTGGTATCCTCCGCAAGCTTCCTCACCTCTTGAGCTACGACTGCAAACCCTCGCCCATGCTCGCCTGATCTTGCTGCCTCAATCGAAGCGTTCAGCGCTAGTAAATGGGTTTGGTTAGAGATACTCTGAATGGTATCGACAATTTTATGTGTAGAAGTAATCCCTTGTTGCAAGCTATCGAAGGTATCGTTCATAGAAGAAACGGAATGTTCTACTTCACGGAAAATAGCTAGGGATTCACTGATACTCTTTCCACTTTTGTATGCCTTACTTGTTGTCTCTTCGGTAAATTGGGCCATTTTACTTGTACTTTCGGCCACGTCTACTACTGAACAAGCTAATTCTTCTGATGACTTACTCACATGTATGGCCCGTTTGGTCGTCTCTTGTAGATCATCCAAAAGCTTGCCGCTTTGACTTAGCTTCATATTCTGCTCGTAGAGATTAATGCTTGAGAGCAAGTGATGGTATGTATCATTGTTTATAAGTGAACCTGTATGGGATGCAGAACTTATTTTTGTAGATGCTATAGCTTGTGAAGCCTTGGAAGACAGGAGACTGTCCATCTGCTTTTTATCTACTCTTGATGATTCAAGTGTTGGTGATGGGTCTTTTTTATTCCAGATTTTAAACAAGGTAATTCCTCCTTAGACTTGGGGATGATCATTTATTCGATCGTAACTCGTTTATTTTTTACTTTGGATTGGAAGCCGGAATTTTATGGTTGATTATAACAATTAAGTTAGTAAGAGGTATATTTCCGTTCCTTTCCAGTTGTCATCAATGTTATCGGAATATTTGGGTCTTATATTTATCATATGTACATGTTTGGATGAAATGGCATAATTTTAAGTTTTTTAGTTGCATAGAGGGGACACGCTATGCTATACTTTTTCCATAACTTCACAAAATATGGGCCCTTAGCTCAGCTGGGAGAGCGCTTGACTGGCAGTCAAGAGGTCGTCGGTTCGATCCCGATAGGGTCCACCATTTTTGATTTCTGCGTCAAACAATGTAGTACACCTGATAGAAGCGATAGTAAACCGTCTTTGATCCGTTAACTTTACGGAAAGGAGACGGTTTTTATTTTAGGTAAACAAACTGGACGACGTATTAAAAACAATCTAACCCACGCGAAGAACTCAGTTATTTCTAATGGAGCTATGTATACATGATCCACATATCGTGGGCAGCATTGAAACAAATGATAGCTATTTGGATGAGAAGCTAGATTTCTTCAAGCCACTCTCGTTCTAACTACTAGCCAAAATAGAAGATTCCCATTTGCCCATCACCGTGTACGCAGATTCCATTACTAGTAAAGTGAGATCGGATACAGGGTAGGAATATGAAAAGAAACTTGTAAATGGAACTAAAAATCACTGGGCTTGCTAGACTTATCTAGCAGCCCATTTTTTTATCTACCTAGCTGAGTTTGCTTACTAATCAATAAAAATACTGTTTTTCATAGGAAAAAGTGTAGCCCAAATTCACATACCAATCAATGATCGCTCGATCTCGAAATAGTTAATTGGCATACATTTCCTAAAAAACATTTCTTTTTGACATCTACATGACTTCTTTCTTTTGTAAAATGACAGAGGTTAGCCAAGGAGTTGAAATTCTAAATTGTGAGAACCGGAAAGAATTTCAGCATTTTTCTGTTCTTAAAACAGACAGACTTCTTGCTTTGGTAAAAAGACAAAAATTCAGCATTAGAAAGAACGATAACTTGGAGGGATCCTGATGTTTAAAAAGAAGGCAATTCTAGTATTATCCTCTGCTCTATTAATTGGAGCTCTACCTGCGACAACTGATGCAGCGGTTATGAAAAAAAATGTGCAAGCTACGTACAATAATGTGAAGGTAAAACATAATGGCTATGAGATTTCAACCCCTACCGAACCATTTATTGTGAATGGCACAACTTACATTCCAATTCGTATGATGGCAGATGTGTTCAACAAAAATGTTGATTGGGATCAAGCAACTTACACCGTATCTGTAACAGATCGTGATGACCCAACCTTCTCTTCATTGAAATCTCAAATAGCTACCAAAGACGCTAAAATTGCTGATTTGGAAAGAGAATTACGGGATGCTCAAGATGAATTGGATAAAAAAAGCAGCAAAAGTAGCTATAGCGACGATTTAGACGATCTTGAAGATGATATCCAGGAAAAATATGGCGATTGGGAAGATATTGACTGGGATATTACCTTATATGGTGATGAAGATGATATCGAGATCACGATTGAGTTCGATAGGGACGAAGACGGAGACCTGTACGATGATCTAGATGAGGATGACCTCAAGGATTTTGTAACAAAAATTTGTAAGATGGTCTGGAAAGATTCTACCTTTGAAGATGCAGACATTGAAGGTACCATTACTGATACCGATGAAGATGAAGATTTGTATGATTTCAAAGGAAAAGCATCTACTGGAAAGATTACGCTTACGGAAAACTAATAAAGCTAACATGTTTTATGGCGACCTATTGGGGTCGCCCTTTCTCATTTTAATTTCTTCTCCCCATAAAAAATTCCCCTTTAAGTAACAGGAAGGTACTTCTCTTCCTGGTTACTTAAAGGGGATCATATTAATTATTTAGGATACTTTCTATATGCTAATCTCAATAGAAATCCTTTATTCCTTTTCAAGATACTCTTTTTTCAGTAACGAAAATATGTGTAAATCAACATACTTTCCTTTGGATTTTTGGTGTTCTCGTAGCAGTCCTTCGTGAACAAAGGAGAGCTTATTTAGAACCATCTTTGAGTTGACATTCTCGGGTTCGACCTTTGCCTCAATTCGATTAAGCTCATGTGCATCAAATCCATAACGAACTAGCGCCTCCAAGCCTTCTCTAGCATAGCCCTTCTTCCAAAATGGTCTACCCAAATCAAAGCCAATCTCAGCTCGATTATCTTCTCGATCTATATAATTAAACCCGCAAGTTCCAATTACCTCGTTTGTTTCCTTCAATACAATAGAATAACGGCATGCTTTGTCTTCCTTCCCTAAATCAAGTAAGAGTTGTATCATTTCCTTAGCTTGATCAACACTAGTAAAAGAAGAGACATTCATATGCTTCGTTACTTCATCATCTGACCAATAGCTGTATAAAACCTCTGCATCTTCAAGGGTCATTTCTCTTAGTAATAATCTCTCTGTTACAATACTTGTTTCTGTTTTCATGGTCTTACCTCCAATGTTTTATACGGTTAGTAAGAAAAGACCATCAGCTACCTGGCATAATTCATTCCCTTCGTAACAAAAAATGTAAAGCTACAGAAATTATTACTTATTTCTACTCCTATATCAAGATATTTTTTTCCGAATTATATGAATTTTTTCTGGTTTTTCTTATAACCCCACTATAATTTAAACTCCACAGAGAGTCCGTCTGCTCTCTGTGGAGTAATGTCTATCCTCTGAAAGTAACGGCTCCTTATTACATACCGTCCTAAGCATATAACATCGCCAAAGTGACAAAAGAGAATATTCTCGTTTACTGTTCGTTCGAGATAAATCGTTGTGAAAATAAACTTAACAGTGCAGCCGCCTCCTGGCGAAGCATTGGCTGCTTGGATTTATAATCGATTTCTCCTCGACTATTAGGTTTCACTTCTGGACCGTACAGACCTTTTGAGACCACATACTGAACTCCATCCACAGCCCAGGGATTTGTTTGGCCAATCAAAGCCACTTTTGAAGAGACAGGCACTTGTTTTTTATTGGCAACTCGCCATATGAGCATTGCCGCCTCTTCTCGGGTAATTGCTTTATTCGGCTCAATTCGTTGATTATTGGGTTTTTCCACAAGGCCAAAATCGAGAGCACTTTGAATGTCTCCAGCGTATTGGTTACCAGTTAGATCCATAGACGCAGTCATTTTTTTTGAGGGTGGAACTCCTAAGACTCGTATTAATTGAGCAATAAATTCTCCACGAGTAATTGGCTCCTCTGGATGAAACTTATTGTCGGCGGTTTCTATTAGATACCCAAGCTGTTTTACATCGTAAATATATTTAGCATATTTGTGATCTTTATCGACATCACTATATCGTTCTGGCTCCAGTCTCTTTTGCGCCCAACTATCTACTTTATGGTAGTAAAAATAGTCGATCGAGCCATTCGGATTTGCTTTAAACGCTGCCTTCATTCCCTGTTCATCTTCAAACAAAAGCGGGTCCTTTTGCAGAAGCTTATGTTTGCCTAAAGGATCTTTAATCATTAGTTGTCCGTCGTCCAATACGGTTACTCGAAACACCCAATAAGGGGATCGTAAGTCTTGATAAACACCTACAAATCTATTCAGCTGTTTTTTGGTGCTTTTTACATTTACTTTATCTTCCACTGGTTTTGGATAGTAATGATCCATGAACGCTTTGAACAGCTCTTCACGAAAATTTGCTCCATCTCCATTAAAAACGACAAATCCGCCTATCTTCTTTTCTGGTAAAAGCCACATCCAAGAATGGTATCCAGGCAAATCTCCGCCCTTGCCAATTACAACTTGATGATTATAATTGTTTTGGAAAAAAGTTTCGAATCCATATGCGCCATTTTGAATTTTTGGATGTAGGTTATGGCGAATTTGATGCATGGTTTTCGCCGTTTTTTCTTGCAAAATCTGTTTTCCTTCAAACTTACCACCATTAAGATGAGCAATCATGAACTTAGCCATGTCACTTGCAGTCGACAACATACTCCCATCTGGTGCATTCGTCGGAATTAATCCATACTCAGGAATTGGCTTTTTCTTGCTATCATACGGTGTAGCCAAATTAGCATGTATTTCTGGTTTCATTATGAAACTACTACTGTTCATACCTAAAGGTTTAAAAATATTATTTTCCACATACTGATGAAACGGTATACCGGTTATATTTTGGACAATGTATCCTAGCAAGACGAAAGCATAATTGTCATATCGATACACTTCTCCGGGATTGTGTACAACACTCGGCGCATTCTGTTTAACAAATTCATCCAATGGATAATATTTTTCCGGGGAACTGTTATCCATAGAAGGGAGATCGACATAATCAAAACCAGTCATATGTGCCATTAAATGATCCAAGGTGAGTTTTTTGCCTGTCTTATTGTTGATGTTGAAATCCTTCAGGTACGCTTGAACGTCCTTATTTATGTCTAATTTGTTTTGTTCCACGAGTTGCATAGCTGCTGTGGACGTGAAGACTTTGGAAATAGAAGCTATACGAAATACCGTAGAATCTGGATCTACCGGTCGTTTCTTCTCCACATCAGCGTAACCATAGCCTTTCTTGAACAATACTTGGTCATCCTTTACCACTACAAATGCAGCACCTGAGAGCTTATCTTTGATTTGTGGAAGGTTGAAAAACTGATCAGCAAACTTCTCCACTTCTTTTGAATTTGTTGGTCCAAGTGGTTTTACTTTCGTTTCTGCTGCATAAGACATCGGTGTAGCAATAAGAGAAAAAATAAGCAGGGTCCAACCTAGTACCTTAAACATTTTTATCCGAAGTAGTACATGGATAGGCATCATAGATACTCTCCTTTTGGTTATGTCTTCATGTACATGGCCGTATCGTCCGACATTCAATTCATTGTGAGTTCGCCCTAGAAGATCACTCCTTTTGTAAGAACTGGAATGCGATACCATTTTGTGGGTTGTGAGATTTCTATCACGAAGCTACCAAAACAGCTTTCGTAATCCCGAGTGACAAAGCGTCATAACCATACAGTTCCAAGATATTGAGCTACTCTAGGCAATAAATAGTCCCGTTCATAGTATGCTGATCAAAGTCGTAAAAATGTGTTTTTTCCTAAATCAATGGGTTATTTACTAGCTGACGGTGTATGGCTTTTTCTGGGCTATCATATGGGGTATAGTCGGGGTCAAATACATTGTTTTTTGCTCCTTGCTCTGTATTATTAATCTGTTTGAGTTCGAATGAATCAGTTTCCTGCAATTGTACGTTTGGTTATAGTGGGGTTTTACAATTTGCATGTATATATTTACATTATTTGGTTTTAAAGGTAATCTATTGTTGTAACATTCCAAATGATAGGAGGGCTTCGTTGATGAAAAAAGTTGTCTCAACATTATTCGCTTTATCTTTAGCTTTTGGAATAACAGTCACACCACTTCTACCAGTATCGAGTGCAAGTGCAACACCAGCCAAACATCCTGATAACGTCTCAGCATCACTCCGCACCTCTAATGAAACATGGAATATCGGTTCGCATATAAGAATAAGTACGAAGGATGGATGGTCACAAAAAGTGTTTCAAAGTCGTGAGGTTATAAAAGTTGAATACGACAGTAGTACCCAGTTTAATAAATTTACCGCAGTTCAACCTGGATCTGCATCCATTTATGTCTACAAATACGGTACCTTAAATTATATAAGGAATATAACTGTGCCTTATTAAATACCGTTGCCATAATGGTATCCTGATATAAGAAATTTCTGATTCTGATAGCTAGATTTCCAGTTTTCGACTTTTAAATCCGCTTTCATAAATTTTTCTCTGTCAAACGTTTCGTTATGTGGACTTATTTTTTCTCCATTTGGCTCCGGGCTTAGTCCATTAATGGGAAATAGGTGTTCATCCAAACCCGATTACAAAGTTCAGCATATCCTTTAAGTGTAAGAGATAAGGGAGGTATGTGAAATGAGGCGGCGTAAGTCGGAGTGTTGTGAATGTTACTGTCCCCCTAGGCATAGAAAATATGATTATCCTATGCGTTGGGACGACATGGAAGATGATCCCCCACCAAGGGGCGGTAGAGGCTTTGGTGGAAGAGAATTTGGCCGCAGGGGGTTCCGCGAATCACCTTTCTTCCGTAGAGAGTCACCATTTTTCCGACGGGAATCACCTTTCTTTGGTTCGCCATTTTTCTTCTGGTAAGAATCAAATATGTAGAGTCCTCTTTCGCAAATGGAGGACTCTACATGATTAACGAAATCTTCTATAAACAATATATTCAACGGCCGGTAAAATAACTGTTGATGCACAAAGTACAAGAAATAATGGCATATTTTTTATTGGTTGATTAGAGTAAAACGGAACTTCTACGAATAGGAATACAAGCAGAATAATCAACATCAAAACAAAATAACTAATCTTTGCACTTTTGAATGTGATGAACTGACCTAGCTCGTCCCGTTGCTCTTCAGCTGAATTCCAAGAAATCGTATTGAAAAAAAACATCAAAACAATCGGTATGCTGATCAGGTCACTGAACCCCAGCTGCTGACCCTGTACGTACTTAAAAAGGTTATAACACACGATAGCAAGCACTGCGATCCCCGAAATAATTTCCCCAATAAGTTTCTTATTTTCAATTGGCATATTCCATTCCTCCTCATCACTTGATGGTGTCATAGCTCTTCATTTTTTCTAAACATAAAAATTGTATCCACAGTCCCACCTAATACATAAGAAAGCTGGAAAGCAAGAACAAGGCTGGGGTCATACTTATTATTTTCAATTGCATTTATCGTCTGCCTTGATACACCACAAGCTTTAGCTAAATCATCTTGTGACAGCCCTAGCGATTTCCGATATTCTTTTATTCTATTCTCCATGAAATCCCCTCTCAAAAATGTAAAACACATTTGACATAATCTTACAAGGAGAGGTGCATAATGTCAAATATATTTTACATTTTTTCAGCTTTGTCTGAATACTATCCAATTATAAGATAATGAAAGATGAGTAGACAAAATAAAACTGCCTGAGAACGAAAAATCCTTCGTTTCAGACAGTAGCATTAGCACCTCAACTCATACTATTCTATTTTGAACATTCTACGTCCGATAAATCTCCAGTAAAGACATCCCCATCGATGGTTGAATCACCCTATGCAAAAACAATCCGCTTGCCTCACATAAATGAGAGTACTCTTCCTGCGTCCGTTCCTTCCCACTCAGTAAAAGTAGCATCTGTAGATCAAGGAATTTCATCATATCTCTAGTGTTTCCTTCTTCAATGACTGGTTCAATAACTAGGAGTTTTCCACTATCACCCATTGCTTCTCTACATTGCTTGAGAATCTCAATAGCTTTATCATCATTCCAATTGTGTAGAATATGCTTCAAAATATAGAGATCTCCACCTTTTGTAATCTCTTTGAAAAAATCACCTATTACAAATTCACAGCGATCAGATACTTGTTCCTTATCTAGATTAGCTAGAGCCATTTCACGCGCATAAGACTGGTCAAATATGATCCCTTTACTATCTGGGTTTTTCTTTAAAATCGCAGTAAGCAGTTGTCCGTGATTACCCGCTACATCAATTATTTTATGATAGGAAGCAAAATCATAATTGGCTAGGATTTGCTCAATCTGTCGTTGTGTATTATGATACATTGCTAGATTAAAGATATCTCCAGCTTTTTTGTTTTCTGATTGACTTAAATATTCGTAAAATGGTAGCTTGAAAGTTTTCTCGAAGGATGATTCGCCTGTTTTTACACTCGTTAGTAAGTCAGGTAAAATGTTCCACATCGGTTGTCCACCTAGCATCAATACCATGGAATGTAGTGAACCCTCCACATCGCTTATCAACCATTCAGCCATTGGTGTCAGCTCGAAGATTCCCTTCTCGCCTTCATTGAAAATTTCCATGCTAGATAAGGCACGTAGTACACGATAAAGAGCTGCTTCATCTGTCTGTGTTACACGAGCTAGTTCACCAACACTTTTTGACCCATCTTTTAGATGATCGGCAAGTTGTAAATCCGCGGCTACATAGATCGCTTGAAACATGAAGGGCATAAATAGTTTCTCAAGAAGAGCCACATTTGCCGGCATTTCGGCTGTATCCTTTTCTTTTAAAAACATGAACAAGCACCTCCTATTTATTTGGATGAAACATATCATAATTATAACTATATTGGGATTAAATGTATATTTATAAAAACAAAAAAAGACGAACAAGAATGAGAATAGGTATCTTCTTCATGTAAAATCCATGTTACATGTTTTTTTACATAAAGACGTTACGTTCATCATCTCTGTTACGTCTTATTATTTGTCAGATGTTTTGTTACTTTTAGTCCAATGCAAGCTTCTTCATAATCGAAACAAACTCTAGTAATTTGTCCTTTGGAGCGAGATCCGTACCAGCTTTTGCTAACTTAACAGCATCTGGTCGCTTTTCCCATACGCGTAGCGCCCTCTTGATTATGACTTTTCCAAGAGCTGGCACCCTAGACAATACAGATTCAGCAGCAGCTTGCTTGCTAACAATTTCACCGGTATGCATCGTGTGTAAAATCCGACACAGCGTTAGCACTACAAAAACCTGGTCATTCAGACCTTTATGAAAATAATGCTCCATATTTAATTCAAAATAAAGCAAGTTTCCCATCATGTTATTGGCTAACTCCTGAGATGAGACCTCTGGTATTATTTCAGATGCATCTGGTCCCAATAAAGGAATTCCACGACTACGTAATAATAGTAATGTAATGGCGTTCCAATCTCGTGGCGATTTTAGTAAATAAGCCTCCTCAAAACATTGAGCGCATTCGCATCGATTATGTAATGTTAACCGATGAGATGCGAGGAAATTCCCTTCTAGCTTAGCGAGAATGGGATGTATAGCCATCTGTTCGAAAAATAGCTTTTCGATCAACCACATATCTACCTCTTGTAAATCGCCATCTGTAACACAGAGGAAATCAATGTCACTCTCACCTGGAATATATGCATCTAAGGCGATAGAGCCATATAGATAAAAACCGACGAGCTGTGAGCCAATAAGATTTTGTAGCCCATTCAGAAAGCTTTGCAGAGGACGCTCAATTTCGTTGGGTAGCTTTTTTACCTTTCCAGTAGAGTAAGATGTAACAAGCTGATCATGAGAATGTGACAGACCAAATGAATGGTCAGCATTTCGATAGGCCGCTGAAGACGAAAATCCTTTTCTTTTGTTTCCACGCCTCAGTGTATTGGGAACGAAATGAGTGGAAACCAAAGAAGTATTTAAATCATCTGGTGTCAGCTGATCGGACAAGTCCCCGAGTACGTTTGTGGTTACATATGCAGTTTTACCAGGTTTTGACCAAGTCATTTCCATCACCCTATAATCCTTTTGAATAGTGAGGCGAGCAATTTGTTACTTTTCCTTAAAAAAGGGATGCTACGCGTGGGAGTTCCCGTTATTGTATTAATCATCCTATGGTTTAGCTTTATCTTTTACAGGATGGCTCAAGTAGAACGCTCGGCTGTGCCACAATCTGCCGATGTTGCGATTGTCCTTGGTGCTGCCGTCCGTGGTGATCAACCCAGTCCAGCCCTGGCAGAACGTTTAGAAAAAGCATACGAACTTTATCAACAAAAATACATAAAGTCCATTATTGTTAGTGGCGGAATTGGAAAAGGGAAAGAACATAGTGAAGCTGACGTTATGAAAGGATATCTTATAAAAAAAGGAGTCCCTGCATCCAGCATCTACCTTGAAAAAAGGGCGGTAAATACGTTAGAAAATCTCAGCTTTAGCCAGCAAATCATGCAGGAGCATGGATATCACACAGCACTGATCGTAAGCCATAATTACCACTTAATGCGTGCTATGGAGATGGCGAATATATTAGCTATGGATGCGCACCCGGTTGGAACCGACTCAGTAAATATATTTATCCCTTACTATCGTGTAAAAGAAGGTTTCGCGTATACAAAATGGACATATCATAAGCTTTTTGTACTACCTACCCAAGAAAGCGAAGGGAAATAAACAATTTCCCTTCTTTCATTTTCGGTCAGATTTCTTTTCAACAACAGAGACTGAATTCCCATGAATACATACAAAAACAGCTATGTAAAAACTGCCAACTTATCATATTCTTTTAGAATATCGTACTTTTTTTACATTAGCCGCTATTTTTTTCACTAAAAGTGTATTTTAACTAGTTCTTTACTCATATTAACTACCCACCGAACTAAAAAAAAATCGTAGTTCTTTTGAATTAGAATGAACCCTTGTATTTCAACACTAAGCCATCCCCTTCTCCGATATTTATTCACATTTTATTTTTCCTCTTGAAATGAAATTCCTACCCGTAATTTTCACTACACTCCCTCAACTTCGGTGTTGATTCATATTTCAAGGCACAAAAATGAGCAAAAAAGTAAAAATTACCCTTCATTTATTGTATAATGTAAAAATACTGATTTATCAAAACATACATCCTGCAACTAGTACTGGTAGGAAAACAAGGAGGTTACAAGTGTCAACCAAAATGAAATTATTTTGTATCCCTTATGCCGGGGGATCTGCTAGCGTATACTCCAGTTGGAAAAAAGCTTTTCTCCCAAATATAGAGCTCATCCCTATTGAACTTGCTGGAAAAGGAAGTCGTTTTAACCAACCTCTGTACGAAAATATAGAGCAAGCGGTATCTGATATTCTTTCGATCCTGCAAAGTAAATTAGATTCTAGCCCGTATGCATTGTTTGGTCATAGCATGGGGGCCTTACTCAGTTTTGAATTGCTCCATGCTCTAAAAGAACAAAATGCGCCTATGCCAATCACCACATTTTTGTCTGGAAAGAATCCTCCTCATATCACTCCCACTACGAATCGTCACAAGCTTGATGGCAGAGAGTTTTGGGAAGAGGTTAGATCAATGGGGGGAACTCCAGCCGAACTGATGACAAGCACAGAGTTAATGGAGCTATTTACACCTATACTTAAAAGAGATTTTAAATTAGTAGAAACGTATGTACCTAATCTGAATAGAGAGCTTATAACCTCACCCGTTACAGTGCTCTATGGCACAAAGGATCAAACAGTATCTGTAGATAGAATGGCAGAATGGAATAGATATACAAGTGAAGAGATCAGCTTTTACAACTTTGATGGTGGACACTTCTTCATCCAAGAGCATGAACAGGCTGTTATCACCCGAGTAAATCAAGGCTTACTGTCAACTACGATCAAGGCATAAAACCACTTCGCTTCTTAGCTGCTCAATCATACCTATAAAAAAGGCATTTCCTGCTCTATCTCAGGAAATGCCTTTTACGTATATATGATATTGATGATCGTTTTTCTAGCTGGGATTATCCTGTGTGTACCTTATCGTTGGTGATTACTTGAAGAAAATTCAGGTAATGCCCTAAGAATGTTTTCATTGTCTCCTCTTCAAATAAGTCTGTATTGAACTCCAGCTTTAATCGTAATTGATGCTCTTCTTCATAGACATGTAAGCTTACATCGTACTTAGAGGTCTTATTAGAAACAATGTCCAAGTAGGTTTTCATTTGTTCGTTCTGGTATAGATGCTGTACAGCGTTTTGCATCGTGAATACAATTTGGAACAAAGGCGCCATATCCGCAGTATGCCTTACTTGTAACTCACGTAAAAGGGTTTCTAATGGGACATTCTGATTATCATGCGCCTCTAGCGCCATTCCCCTTACCTTATCTAGTAATTGGTCAAAGGTGAGCTCTTCTTTAAAATCAAAGGATAGAGTGACCGTATTAGCCAGATAGCCGATTATTTTCTCTGTTTGCGGCATATTCCGATTTGCTAGAACGGTTCCCAGACGGAAAGTTTCCTGTCCAGAATAGCGGAATAGTAGGGCGGCAAATGTAGACAGCAAAAACATATAAGGTGTAGACTTCATGCTTTTACTCACTACTATGATATTTTCCGTTAACTCCTGGTTCACTATTTGTTCAATGGTCATTCCTTGGTAGCTTTGAATAGCTGGACGTGAGAGTTGGATAGGTAGGGATAATGGTGCTGTTTCATTTGCAAGAATTTCTTTCCAATAATATAGTTGATCAGCATATTCTGGGTTCTCTTTTGTCAGCCATTCTTTTTGGTCTAGCAGATAGTTTGCATAGGTATAATCCAACTCTTTAATATCGACAACACCGTTTTCTTGTAGTTCCTTGTAAAAACGTAATAACTCTTTGGTAAATACATGTATCGACCAGCCGTCTGAGATAATATGATGCATACTTCCCAATAAAATGTGAGCATTGTCACCAACATGGATAAGAGTAAATCTCGACAGAGACTCATTCATAATCTGAAAAGGAGTATTCGCTTCCGTATCTATCAAAGCTGCCAGCCTTTGTTCTTTTTGTTCCAAAGGATAGGATGATAGGTCTATAATCGGTATCCCCACTACATAGGTATCGTGGGTAAATAGCTTTGGATCATCCTCGATCATTCTAATTTCGGATCGTAATGCTTCCTGCGATTGAATAACTGCCTGTATACTTTTTAACAAAGATTGTCTATTTACATTTTCCTCGAAGGTAAGAGTAAATGTGATGTTATAAAAAGGACTGTCTGGACGCGTTTGATATAAGTACCATTGACCTCTTTGCGATGGAGATAAGTCGATGATCTTTTCCCTCTTTTTAGCTGGCTCATACATTCGCGTGACGTTACTCTTGCTCTCAGCTACGTTCCCCATGCGATGAATTAATCCTTTGATTGTAGGATTTTCAAAGAATACCTTTAGTGGAATGGTCACACCAAAACGTGACTGTACAGCGGATAGTAGTTGAGTTGCCTTTAAGGAACTTCCTCCTAAATCAAAGAAACTATCAAAAGCTTGAATCTGGTCTACCTGTAAAATTTCAGACCATAGCTGTTTAATTTCCTCTTCCATTCGTCGGTTATTATTTACAAGGTGGTCCTCAGCCTGATCTGAATGAAGCTGATCGACCTGTCTAAAGATAAGCTTTGTGTAATCGCCTTTCTCATCAATGGTGTGCTCTCTGATGGTACTGTACATTTCGGACAAGGAGAATTGATTATGGGTAGTGGAGAAATAAACAGTAGTTACTATCTCCTTTTCAATCACTTCAGAACATAGCGTGGCAATCTCGGAAACTCCTTTATTTAACCCCACATACAGCATATTATGTTCAAGCATCAAACCTAATTCGAATGAGAAGAGACCTTTTTGTGGAGAAATCGGTTGATGCCCTCGTCTCATCAATAAATCTTTCATATCTGTAAATTGTTGCCCCAAACCGATATCGTTCCATAAACTCCATGCGAAACACTGTACTCCACCACGTTTTTGTGCCAAATAATCCGTAAATGTCTCCACAAACATATTGGCTGAAGTATAGGCGCCTACCCCATAGCCTGATAACAAGCCACTTGAGGAAGAGGAGGTAACAAGAATAGCTTCTGGATATTTTTCCACCAGTTTCCCCAATAGATAGGTTCCAGCTACTTTGGATTCAAACATATTCTCCAGTGATTCAATAGATTCTTCCAATAGTGGTTTCTCATAGTAAATGCCAGCTAAATGAATAATTCCATCCACTTTTTGAGCATTCATGCATAGCATTGACTCATGTACTGCCTTTTCTATTACCGCTAAATCAGATAAATCAGTGCTTTTATAGATAATTTGATCCTTCCGAGTAGCCAGCTTCTCTAATTCCTGTAGTACTCGATATCGTTCATTCTGTGTACCAGCATCCTTGTTATTTTCGCTAGGAAGCGAGGTCTTTCCGAGTAGTAAAACATTTGCATCAAACTGTTGAATTAGGTATTGAGTAATTTGCTTGCCGACTCCGCCAAGACCACCTGTAACTACATAAAACCCTTTTTGTACCAATGGTAATGGTTTTTTGTTTGCTTCTTGAAGATTTACCTGTTGCAGTTTCGGGACAAATCGTTTCCCTTTCGAATAAATAACCACACTTTCTTCATCCGGTAGCCCCTGCTCCGCTTGTAGTGCTAGTAATGGATGATAAGGGCGATGATTGGTATCTATATCTACAAATTTAGCAATCGTATTAGGAAATTCGTGCTTCATTGTCTTGATGATTCCTGGAATCGTTGCTTTTTCGTAAGCTGAATCTTCGGTATTTTCTAACGAGAATACATTGGAAGAAACGAACGTTAAGGTTTTTGGCATACCCAATTGTTTATGTAAAGCTTGTAACAGGAATATAAGGCTAAAGCTACCTAAAAATTGACTTTCTTTTACATACGACAGTTCTTTTTTCACCTTGTCCAAGTCTTCCTGATACGTCCATAAATGGAGGACATGATGAATAGTTATTGATTCGCTTTTTAGCTCCTCACACAATAACTGATAATCCTTTTGCTCATGTTGGTTTATTTCGTAGTGGAACCGTCCGCGTTTTTTAAAGCTTTCTCCTTGATCAACTATAATCATCGTGCTAGCACCGTGTTGGGACAAGGACGACCATTGATCTCCCAGCCCTAGTTTGTCTCGAAAAATTAGATACGTCTCTTGAGGAAGCGGGGAGGCTAGCACTGAAATGGGACGCTCTTCCCACTTTCTTACATACATCCATTCTGGAAAAGTTTGATGCACATCCTCATTTTGCGTCTCTATTTGTTTAATAACGTCATCAAATTCGCCAGCATATAGTCTCTCAGTGAACTTATTTCGTTGAATTTTACCAGATTCCGTTTTGGAAAATGTTTCTTTCTGAATCGGAATGATATGCTTCGGTGTTATGCCTAAATTCCTACTTACTGTTCGTCTAATCTCCGTAATGATAAATCCTAAGAATTTTTCATCTATATCATTTATAGGAGTAAAGAAGATAGCTAACTCCTCTACACTTTTGGAGGTATCAATAAACGCTGCGGCAGCCACAAACGTAGATTGAACTCCATAGACGCTTTCTACTAATGATTCTATCTCGTAGTTATAATAATTTTTACCATTCATAATAATAATATCTTTTTGACGACCCGTAACTGTTAATCGTCCTTCATTGAGGAACCCCAAGTCCCCTGTAAAGAACCAACCATCTCCAATAAAAGCTTCCTGATTGGCTTCTTGATTTTGATAATAACCAGCCATAATCGTAGGGCCTGTAACTTGCACTCTACCAATATGATTTTCTTGTAGCAACTGATTACTATCATCAACGATTCGAACACTTACACCCGGAATAGGTCCTCCTACCTCCGTAAAGCAAATATGTTCTTTTTCCGTATCATCAACAAATCGAAGTTGGGTTTCAAATGAAATTTTATCTACATAATGAACGCCAGATTGAGGCTCGCTGCGGAACGTTTTAGAAAATACGATACCGGAAGAGGTTTCAGACATTCCAAAAGAGGGATACATGCAATCGTCACGGAGTTGATGTTTACGCAATATGGATAAAAATCGCTTGGCTGTTTTAGCAACAATCGCTTCTCCACCATTTAAGATGTGTTTTACACTGGATAAATCCCAGCTTCCTTCCTCAATAACCTTTTCTTGGTCATTTACTAGAGAAAATGCGAAATTCGGAGCCCATGTTAATGTAGCTTTATACTTGTCCATCCAATGCAACCAGTTCAATGGTTGAGAAATAAATGAATCTACTCTTGGTAAAATTTGTTGGCAGGCTAAATAAACGCCTAAGATATGATACATGACCAATCCACCAACATGCTCTAATGGCATCCAGCATAACAGAACCTCTTCGCTATCAAATTGGTTAAATTGTGCCGTAGCCATTGTGCGTGCGACCAGACTGGCATTTCTATGCTGCACGCATTTAGGTAAACCCGTACTACCCGATGTTAACAAATATAAGACGAAATCTTCCTCTTGGTACGCATAGAATTCCTGTTCCTCATCATTCTCCATTAATTGCTCAGCAGTGCTGATGACAAACTCATCTGTTTCCCATACTCCCGATAGCTTGTTAACTTCTTTCACCAAATCCTCATCAGTTATGATGACTGGCTTATCTAGCATGTTCCAAATATTATATAGCTTGGTGGTATCGGCATTCTTTTCTGCATACGAGGTAGACGTAGCAATCGGTACAGTAATATAACCACCTAACACGCAAGCCCAAAACATAGGGACGTAGTTTTGATTTTTTTGAAACTGGAAAATCACTGGATCTTGAGGCTTGATTCCCATTTTTCGCAGTCCCTTTAATAGACGCTTAGCTTGCCCAAATAATTGTCGATAGCTAGATTCTATTTCATCTCCGTTGTCCAAAACATAGATGATTCCCCTATCTTCCAACTTGGCAGCGTTGATTATTACATCAATCAACGTAGTAGGACTACTAGCCGTTCTCTCTAATTCAGCTCCATGACTGATTGCTAAGGGTAGGGAGCTTTCTATCCGTTCCGTTTGTCGAAGCAACTCCGATTTTGGTGTATTTACTTTTACTCTGTCGGTTTTCATCATGGTTGGGATTAAATCTTTTGCATGCAATGTTCTGTTGCCTTTATTTTTTTCTTCCCGTACCACACGAACTTCATCGATGTATTCTAGACCCTTGAGACCCTTCTCCATATCCAAAATGATCTGAGATTGCTTTTGTATACTCATTGTCTCCTCCTGCTCTATGTTCGTATCATGAAAATTCTATACAGAAATACCTTAGTCCATGAAGAAGAACTAAGGTATTTTCTTTTTTTACAGAACTCCCATCTCCTGCCACTCTTCCTTCGTAGGTGGTCCCATTGTCGGATCATGGAATGGATCATGAAGGGATTCTTTTATGATTTGATCAATTTGGTCTAAATCCTGTGCAGAGAGAGTCCATCCCATTACTCCAGATACCTCATCTAACTGAGCCGGCTTCCTTGCTCCCCAAAGAGATACGCTAACTCCAGGGTGATCTAACGTCCAGCGTACAGCGAGTTGTGCCATCGTTTTTCCTTTTTCTTGTGCTATTACTTTTAAACGATCCACTGCCTGTAGATACTGATCAAAATATTCTGCCGCAAACAAAGGATATCCATGTCGTAAATCGTCTTCAGCAAACGTGGAGTCTTTCGTGAATTTTCCTGTCAATAAGCCTTGTGCCAATGTTCCCCACGTCAGTGTATTAATATTATTCTCAAAGCAATAACGGAAGGTATCCTTATGCTCGGTTTGAAGTACATTAAGTCTTGTTTGGCTACTGTGAAGTGGAGCAACTTTTCTCCACTGCTCGATTTGTTCAATGGAAAAATTACTTACACCAATCGCTCTAATTTTCCCCTCTTTATACAGTTGTGCAAAAATATCTGCTGTTTCTTCAACCGGCAATCCAGGATCAGGCCAATGAAGCTGATACAGATCAATATAGTCTACTTGCAAACGTCGCAAGCTATCCTCGAACTCTTGAAGAACACGCTCTTTAGAAGCATTGCACCAGTATACGCCTTCTTCTCCAACCCACTCTATACCAGCCTTGGTGGCGATATGAATTTTGTCTCTTTGGCCATATTCTTTAATTGCCTTACCGCATATTTCTTCAGATAAGCCAAAGCCATAAACAGGAGCTGTATCTAGCGTATTTATCCCTATATCGAAAGCACGATGGGTCGCTTGAATGGCATCTTTTTCATTTGTACCTCCCCAAGCCCAACCACCAATGGCCCAGGTTCCTAATCCAATACGTGAGCACTTTAACTCAGATGAACCTAATTGTACGTAATCCATAAAACGACCTCCACTATCATATTTTTCACTCTCAAATGATAATTAGACAAATACAGTAGAAAACAACTTGTTTTAATATTTACATTTTTGTACTTAAAAGTCAATTTATGACACAAAAATACATTATTCTCTTTTTATCTCGCGCTATAGCGAACTCCAATCAGGCTTACTAGCATTGTAAGAAGCACAATTGTTACTAGAATGGGAATTCCAATATTTATCCAGGATAACCAAAGACACACACTTAGATAAATCAATCCCATAATAGACGACACAATTGCAATTGGCTTTCTAGGAGATTGTTTAAGCATTTCTTCTTCTTCCGATCCCTCTTTAAGATTAACTCCACCTCTGCCCTTCTTATCAAGTGAAGCTATACTTAATTGAACAATTACAGTACCAAAGGTAAAGCTAAGAATCAGTAATCCTCCTAGTAGCCACTCCATGAAGGAGAATTGCATGACAATGGATAACACGAGATGACCAATGACCGCTGGCGCTACCACCAAGAGTGAGGCTGTCATTGTTTTTGCCCAGAAAATCGTGCTTCCTTTTACAGCCGCTACATAATAAAGAATGTAGTTTTGTTCTTCTAATTGGTAGAGGGCTGATACAATCTCACCAAAAATGAGCGCTGTGAGTAGGGACACGAACAACAACACATAAAAGGATTGATTTGCTTCAGTCAAAAAGGTGCTTGCCATTCCTGACCTACCTACCACTGCTCCACAGATAATCGCAATCACCCAGAACCAGAATCGGATTTTTGTGATTGGATTTCTTATCAGCAGCGTTACATCTTTAAAAACGATGGCATCATAAGCACTTTTAACCAAATTTGATAGATTTTCTTGGGTTTCCGGTTTTGTTCTATCAAGCGACTCCGCATGGTTCAGCCAGCTTTCATAGTAAAATTTCCCGATTTGTTCAGAGAATAGAAACAACGTTCCAAGACCTACCAAGAAAATACACACAACATATATCATAAAACGCTCTAAATTTTGCCAAGCCTCTGGAGAGATTGTTTCAACCTGAATCAAAGCCCACACCAATAAACCAATCAGAGCAACATAGGCAAGTGAGGAGATGCCTACGAACATCTTTACAATAATAGGGAAGAATCTCATGGTAAGAACCATTAAAAATCGACTCATGATGTCTGTTAACCAAATCATTAATAGGGAAACGATTAGGAATAACAAAACATACAGAACTCTTTCCGTAGCAGAATAGCCAATCGTTAATGGAATAGCAATCATAATTGATGACCACGTGTATAGAGGTAGACTTGAAGTAGATTGGCCAAGAATCATACGAAACGGAGAAACTCCTGATACATGGAACAAAGTCAGTAATCGATCAGAGTACATCTGTTGTGTCAAAGTGTTCATGCCTCGAAGCAGACCGACGAAAATACATTCCCCTATGAGAAGCATCAGTCTCGCACTAAGACTAGCATGTAAAAGAAGCTGTCCAAAATTCTCCGAAAAGTACATAGCGATAGCAATGGTTGCCAAGACCACATAAATGATCCATTTAGAAGGGCTATGGATAAAAAAGCGATTAAAGAAGGGTCTTGTGTAAAAGAAACTGATCCATTTCGTTTGTATCCACATACAATTCTGTCACCTCCTGTTACTCAATAGCAGATAAAAAGATATCTTCCAATCGACCTTCTTCATTGCCTGCCACTTGACGCAATTCTTCCATGCTTCCCGTCACCTTGATTTTCCCTTTATGCAGAATGGAGATCGTATCGGCTAATTCTTCAACAATATCCAAAATATGGGTCGTTATAAAGACAGTACCGCCCTCTTCTTTGGCAAAGTGTCGAATATAATTTTTCACTTCACGGGTCGCCTTTGGATCTAATCCATTGGTTACTTCATCTAATAACAAGATCCTTGGGCGATGAATCAATGCGCAAGCGATCGAAACCTTTCGTTTCATTCCTAATGAATATTCTTTGATGAGTTGGTCTGCCTTATCTGCTAGATCAAAATGTTCTAACAACGTATCTACACGTTTATTAATGTCTTCATTACTATCATAAAGAGCACCCACAAAGCGTATCATCTCTCTAGCTGTCAATCCTTCATGAAGAAGTGGAACGTCTGGAGCATAACCTGCTATTCTTCTTGCCTCACGATCTTGCCAGATATTGCGCCCTAGAAACCGGACCTCCCCCTCTGATGGGTTCAATTGGCCCGTCATCATTTTAATTGTGGTTGTCTTTCCAGCTCCATTGCTACCTAAAAACGCATAAATATGCCCTTGAGGTACTTCTATATTCAAATGATCAACAGCATAGACCTCATTATACTTTTTCGTAAGGTTTTTTAGTTCAATGACTGCCATGGGTTCCCTCTCCTTCCTTTAGCTATTCATATTTAGGTTGGGAAGCAGTCGTTAGCATAGCGCTAACGACTAGTTCCTATCTTTTCATCAACAGTATGATTAGGAGTAACAAACCCAACTTTGATCATATGCATAGCCAGCTTGCGCATATACTCACCATCAGGAACAGGATAGGTAAATGAAGAATCCTCTAATAGTTGCAAGGTCCTACTAGAATCGACTGCAACATTAAATTGTTCGGCTCGCTTAGCATCCTTCAGCATTATGGTCATAAGTCCAGCCAAAAACTGCTTATCATTACCCTGAGACATCATTACACCTAGCTCACGTGTAACATCCTCACGACTCTGTATTCGTCTTGAAAAACCAAGCTCTTCAAATACACGATACATATCGTCGTATGTTACGAAATGTGGATTTTGTAAATGGAACACTCTTTCCTGAATTCCTTTACTGGTGATCACGTGTATAATGGCTTCTGCACATATATCAATAGGGGTTAAATCAACCATACCCTGCATAATCTCCTGATCAAAACCTCCAAGCTCAAGAAAAGCTTTTGATAGGAGATAAAACATATTTTCATTAATGTTTTCTTGGAACCATCCGTCTTGAAAACGTCCTGTTAAGTTACCAACCCGATAGATACGTGCATCTAGGCCGTTTTCCAATCCATTGACAATCACGGCTTCCGCTTCAAATTTACTTCTCAGATATACATTTGACTCATAGTTTTGACCAACATAAAAATCTCTTTCGGTAAATTCCACAAGCTCCGTTGCACCTTCAACGCTGGTTCCCGAAACGCTTAGGGTAGAAACATAATGCAGTGGTAATGTATTATTCAAGCAAAAGGTAACTACATGCTGAGTTCCATGTACATTCGCTCTTTCAAACTCTTCATAGTATCCGTAGTGCTTCACCAATGCAGCTGTGTGGATTACAGTGTCAACCTTAGTTCCTAACGACTCGTAATATTTTGCCTCTAACCCAAATTTGGCTTGCGTAATATCACCGTGAATAATCTGGATGCGATTAAACCATTCATCAATTTGTGAGCTACTGTATTGGGATGTAAAGTAAAAATCTATTTTTTTGCGTAGACGCTGCATAGCAGTCTCATCATCTTTTGCACGAATCACGCAATGAATTGTTGCTTCTGTTTTTTGTAGTAGCTCATGTAGCAAATGAATACCCAAGAAGCCTGTAGAACCTAGCAATAAAACATGCTCCATCTCTTTTTGTCTATCGTGGACTGGCACTACCGGGATCGGTTTCTTCTCACCCTGTTTAAAGATCGAGCCATTACTAGACAGTTCTTGATTGTCCTGCATATCAGATACTTTGCTTGCTACTTCCTCGAAATTTTTACAATTATAGAAGTCTTTCATTTCAAGCTTCCAATGTAATGTATGAACCTTAGCTAGAATTCGTAAAATAGTCAGTGAGTGTCCACCTAGTTCAAAAAGATTATCGGTAATACTTATTTCACTGGCTTCTAATCCCAACACTTCAGCAACTATATTAACTAACTGCCTTTCAGATTCATTCTTTGGAGCAACAATTTCTCTTGTCAGGTGCAGATTGCCTTCTGGTTCTGGCAATGCTCGTTTGTCGACTTTACTATTTGAAGTAAGTGGCAATTTGTCTAAGCCAATAAAATAAGAAGGTACCATGTGTTCTGGCAAAGCATCTCTTACATGTTTACGTAATTCCCCCACATTCCATTGGTCATGTGCAACAATATAAGCGCACAGGTAAGAGCTTCCCTGCTCATTTTGCTTAGCTATAAGGACCGTTTCACTGATAGCAGGATGCTCCAATATTCTTGTTTCAATTTCACTAAGCTCAATTCGATGTCCTCGGATCTTCACTTGTTCATCCTTGCGCCCTACATATTCAAGGACTCCATCTGGTAACCAACGAGCCAAATCCCCTGTGCGGTACATTCTTTCTCCTGGTACAAATGGGTTTTCAACAAAGCGTTCCATCGTTAGATCTGGGAGATTAAGATAACCGCGTGCCAATCCTTCACCGCTGACACATAGCTCTCCAATGACTCCAATTGGTTGCAACTTGTCTTCAGAACTTAAAATATGGACCGTTGTATTATGTAGCGGTCGGCCAATTGGTATAATCCCCCACTCCTTAATGCGTTCATCCACTGTGTAGGTTGTAGCAAAGACCGTCGTTTCTGTCGGACCATATCCATTCACTAATCGTCCATTTCCTAGGAAATCCAACGCTTTTTCCACATGCTTAAACGAGGCTTTCTCTCCTCCAAATGCTATTTTGCGCATGTTTTTGAGACTACTTAAATCCAGTTCCACTAAAGCATTAAACAATGAGGTAGTCATAAAAGATACAGTAATATGCTTTTGACGTATCAATGTAACCAGGTCTACTGGATTCAAGATCACTTCTTTTGGTACTAGTACCAGCGTAGCCCCATGTAATAACGAACTAAATATATCAAAGGTAGAGCCGTCAAATGCGTAGTTAGATAACTGCAAAAAGCGATCCTCAGCGTTTATCTCGATATATCCGTTATTGCATACGGTTTTGACAATGTTTCGATGAGTAGTCAGGTTCCCCTTAGGTTTACCTGTAGAGCCAGATGTGTACATGACATAGGCCAAGTCTTGCGGCTGATTAATTAATTCTATGTTAGATACGGGTTCATCTCGCCATATATCATCCTCTACTATCAAAACCTCCCCCTGATAGCCCGCTGGAACCATGTCTTTTTGTTGTACCAACAAGAGGTGGGTTTGACTGTCTTCGAGCATGTATTGAATTCTTTCCTCAGGATAAGTCGGATCGATTGGCAGATAACTGCCACCTGCTTTTAAAATTCCAAAAATACCTACAATCATCGCCAAAGATCGATCCGTAATTAGCCCAATTACCTGATTTGGTTGAACGCCTTC